>CAJOQP010000026.1 GCA_905236515.1 uncultured Oscillospiraceae bacterium
CTGTTCAAGTACACCGGTATTGCCGCATTTGTGATGGGACTGGCGGTTTTCTGGTATTATTATCGGATGAGCATGCGACGTTTCGGGGGGATCACCGGGGATCTGGCAGGGTATTTTCTCTGTCTGTGTGAACTGATGATCCTGCTGACGGCAGTAACGGCGGGGAGGTTATGGCCATGATCGTTGTACTTGGAGGAAGATACGCCGGGGGCGCGGATTATGCGGAAAAACACTTTCCCGGGTATCGGATCCTCACCGGATATGAAGAACGGATCCGGAAACAGATGGAGAGGGGAGAAGATCCGCTTCTGCTTGCCGGCTCCTTTGTGGAGGAACTGGAGGAGCAGAGCGTTCTGGTCCTTACGGAAATGGGATGTGGGATCGTTCCCGCGGAACACGGGGAACGGCAGTTTCGGGAAATGAACGGAAGAGTCAACTGTATTTTTGCCGAGCAGGCGGAGCAGGTGATCCGGGTCATTGCCGGAGTCGGACAGAGAATCAAATGAGAGAATATCAATGTACCCTGATCCGCCACGGAAAAACGGCAGGAAACAGGGAAAGAAGATATATGGGAGGACGGACGGATGAATCGCTGCTCCCGGAGGAACGGCGGTTCCTTCAGCAACGGAAGGCACCGTCGGTCACCAGTGTGTTCGTCAGCCCCATGAAGCGCTGTGTAGAGACCGCTCAGATCCTGTTTCCCCACCGGGAACTGATCCTGATCCCGGAATTCCGGGAAATGGATTTTGGCGTGGCGGAATACCGGAACCATGAGGAGATGAATGGCCTCGACTGGTATCAGAGATTTATCGATACCAATGGAGAGAGCGGATTCCCCCAGGGGGAGACTCTGCAGGAGTTTTCCCGGCGTGTATGTTTCGGCGCGAAACGATTGGGAGTCCTCGAAGGAGACATTGCACTGGTAGTCCATGGCGGAACGATCATGTCACTGCTGGATGAATGGTCGGATCCACATGAGGACTTTTATCACTGGATGACAGAAAACGGTGCCGGATGGACCGGCCGGATTCAGGGTGACGGTAAAACGGGATTTCGGCTTCGCTCCATCACACCCTGGCCATGAGGAGTGAATCATGATTGCGAGAATAGAAATGATTACCATCGGGTTCCTTCTGGACTTCATTCTGGGAGATCCTGAAAACTGGTGGCACCCGGTGCAGGGGATCGGAGCGATGATCTCCGGACTGGAAAAACTGCTGTGGAAACTGTTTCGAATTTCAGAGGAAGCGGAAAAGGACATCGGAAAGAAACGCTTTGCCGGAGGATTGCTGGTCTTTGTCGTAGTGATTCTGACCACTGCGGTCCCGTGGCTGCTTCTGTGGGGAGCAAAGCAGCTGCATCCCTATGCCTACATTGCCGTTGGCGGGATCCTGTGCTATCCCATGCTGGCACTTCGCTCTCTGCGGAAGGCGGGATACCGGGTCTTTCAGGCACTGAAAGAGGAAGATCTTGCACGGGCCAGGGTGGAGGTGTCCAAAATGGTAGGCCGGGATACGGAAAACCTGAATGCCTACGATGTGACGAGAGCTGCTGTGGAGAGCATTGCGGAGAACAGTTCCGACGGAGAGATCGCACCGCTGCTCTTTATGATGATCTTCGGGATACCCGGGGGATGGTTTTACAAAGCAGTGAACACCATGGACTCCATGCTGGGGTACCGAAACGACCGGTATCGCTATTTCGGATCTGCCGCGGCACGGCTGGACGATGTATGCAACTGGATCCCGGCACGGATCACTGCACTGTTCATGATCGCAGCATCCTGGACACTGCGGATGGATTATAAAAACGCGTTTCGTATCTGGAGAAGGGACCGGCATGCCAATGCCAGCCCCAATGCAGCACATCCGGAATCTGCCTGTGCCGGAGCCCTGGATGTGGTTCTGCTGGGAGACGCAACTTATGAAGGAAAACTGGTCTGCAAGGATACGGTGGGGGATGATCTGAAGCCCATCGAGTTTGTGGACATTAACCGTGCAAACTATCTGATACTGCGCACCTCCAATCTCGTCTACCTTGTCGGGATGGCGGTCCTGTACTTTATATAACGGAGGACTTGACAGGTGAAGGAATTTCCTCACGGAGGGAGAAAACACGGAGAAACTGCCGAACTGGACTTTTCCGCTAATATCAATCCTCTGGGCATGCCGGAAGCAGTGCGGGACGCCGCGTTGCAGGGTGTGATGAGATCCGCGGAATATCCGGATCCAAACAGTACGATTCTGAGAGATAAGCTGTCACTCCGCTGGAACATCTCACCGGAGATGCTGGTTTTCGGAAGCGGTGCGGCGGAACTTCTGCTGCGTGCCGCATGTGCATGCCCTTCGGATATGACGATCATCCCCATCCCGTCCTTTTATGAATATGAACGATCCGCGCTCGCCTGCGGAAGCGGGGTCCGGTGGATACCGCTGAAAAAGGAGAATGGGTTCGTGATGGATGAAACGGTCCTCTCGGAAATCCTTCTTGCCGCACGCAGGGAAAGAGGCTGTGGAAAGACCGTGTCAGTGGTGCTCGGAAATCCCAATAACCCGACAGGGAAGTGCATTCCCGACCAAGTCTTTGACACGATGATCCGTGAAATGGAATCGATGGACGTACGGATCCTTGTGGATGAAAGCTTTCTTCCTTTTACGAATGAGGAGAAGAAACGGACTGGGATCCGCCGGCTGGAAGACGGACGGAAAATCGCGGTGGTGCGGTCGTTTACGAAGATCTACGGGATGCCCGGGCTCCGTCTGGGGGTCCTGGCAACAGGAGACGCAGAGTGGCTGGCGGCGATTTTGGACCGTGGACAACCCTGGCCGGTATCTCTTCCGGCACAGTTGGCAGGAGAAGCAGCGCTGAATGAGGCAGAGTTCCTCACAGAAACGACAGAACTGATCGATACGGAGCGGGAGTATCTCTGCCGGGAACTCCGAAAGGATCTCGCGATGGAAGTCCATGCAGGTCCTGCACCGTTTATCCTGTTCCGCGCACCGGCGGATACCGCTGCCCGGCTGAGGGAACAGGGGATCCTGATCCGGTCCTGTGCCAATTTCCGCGGACTGGATGACACCTGGTTTCGCATCGGCATCCGGACCCATGAGGAGAACCGGGAACTGGTGGAACAATGGAGGAAACTGCAATGAAGGCAAAAACGATCATGATCCAGGGGACCATGTCCAGTGCGGGGAAAAGTCTTCTCGTTACCGGCCTGTGCCGCCTGTTTCACCGGGAGGGGATCCGGGTGGCGCCCTTCAAAGCTCAGAATATGGCGCTCAATTCCTGTGTGACCGTGGAAGGACTGGAAATGGGACGTGCTCAGGCAGTCCAGGCCCGTGCGGCGGGACTTGAACCGTCCGTGCTGATGAATCCCGTCCTGCTGAAACCCACCTCCGACCATCAGTCGCAGATCATTGTGCAGGGTGAGGTGTGGGATACCATGGACGCCCGAGAGTATTACAGAAGAAAAGCGGACCTGATCCCATATGTCACAGACAGTTTCGGGAAACTTGCGGAGCAGGAAGAACTTATCGTCATCGAGGGAGCGGGTTCTCCGGCGGAAATCAATCTGCGGGAAAACGATTTTGTCAATATGGGGATGGCTGCCATTGCCAACGCACCGGTGCTGCTGGTGGGAGATATTGACCGGGGCGGTGTGTTTGCACAGCTGTATGGAACGATGAAACTGCTGGAACCGGAGGAGCAGAAAAGGATCCGCGGATTCCTGATCAATAAGTTTCGCGGAGATCCTTCCATCCTGGAGCCGGGACTGAGAGAACTGGAGGAGAAGACCGGGGTGCCGGTACTGGGAGTGCTGCCTTATCTGGATGTGCATGTGGAAGAGGAGGATTCTCTCTTTGAACCCAGAGAACAAGCCGGAGAAGTTAATGTTGCGGTGATCCGTTTTCCCCGTATCTCCAATGCGACGGATTTT
Organism: uncultured Oscillospiraceae bacterium; assembly: GCA_905236515.1. Taxonomy (GTDB): domain Bacteria; phylum Bacillota; class Clostridia; order Oscillospirales; family Oscillospiraceae; genus UBA2922. The sequence goes on from CAJOQP010000026.1 coordinate 3,941, forward strand.
CTTCCGCTGGAGGATGAAGAACATATCAGACTTCAGTATGTGACGAAGGTTCGGGAACTGGAAGATCCGGACCTGATCATTCTTCCCGGTACGAAGAGTACGATGCAGGATTTAAACTGGCTTCGGTCCGTCGGATTGGATGCCAGGATCATGCAGTATGCCCGCAGGGGAACCCCGATCCTGGGGATCTGCGGCGGTTATCAGATGCTGGGAGAAGAGATCCGGGATCCTGAGAGGATCGAAGGCTGGGATTCCATGCGAGGACTGGGACTGCTTCCCATGATCACGGAGTTTCAGGGGAAGAAAACAAGAACGGTGGTCACCGGGACGATGCGGACCGTGGAAGGGTTCTGGCGCTGTCTCGCCGGGCAGCCGGTCCGGGGATATGAGATCCATATGGGGGTCTCGGATTTTCACGGAGGAGAAACGTTCGCCCGCATCGGAGAAACCGCGGAAGGCAGAGTGGTCGGCAATGTTGCTGGATCGTATCTGCACGGGTTCTTTGATGAGGATCCGCTTCGAAGCGCGGTTGTGAATGCATTATGTAAGAGAAGGAATGTCGTTCCTGCACCTCCCCGGTCTTTCCGGGAAGAGCAGGAACACCAATATGACCTGGTCGCAGATGCCCTGCAGGAACATCTGGATATGGATGCGATCCGCAGGATCATCGGGCTTGTGTGAGGAAACGGTTATGGAAGTGGAACTGGAGTACATGAAACCGGGTGAGATCGAAGCCAGAAGCTTTGAGATCATTCGTCAGGAACTGGAAGATCGGGGGATCCGGCTGGACCCGGCACAGGACGCCGTGATCCGTCGGGTGATCCATACGACAGCGGACTTTGATTATGTGGACAACCTGGTCTTTTCTTCCGGAGCAGTCAGATCCATGAAAGACGCCATCGAGAACGGTGCATGGATCATCACCGATACCAACATGGCAAGGTCCGGTATCAATCGCCGGCTCCTTGCGTCCTTCGGAGGAGAGTGCCGGTGTTTCATGAGTGAGGAAGACGTGGCGGAAGAAGCGAAAAAACGCGGGGTTACACGAGCTGTGGTCAGCATGGAGCGTGCAGCGGCACTGGACCGGGATGTCCTCTTTGCCGTGGGGAATGCCCCTACCGCACTGGTACGTCTTTATGAGATGATCCGAAACGGGGATATTTCTCCGGCAGGGATCATTGGGGTTCCCGTGGGATTCGTGAATGTGGTGGAAGCGAAGGAACTGATCCTGGAAACAGAGGTTCCTCATATCGTTGCCCGTGGACGAAAAGGGGGCAGTAATGTCGCTGCAGCCATCGTCAATGCGCTCCTTTACGAACTGGACCCCTCCAGAGGAATACAAAAAATATAACTTGACTATTGCAAATAGGAAAAAATCGTGTAAAATGGAATCAGTTCAGAACTGACTCGACGCTGGAAGCGGAAATGCGTTAGTTATTGCACGGGGGGATAGAAGGACTTGATCACTCGTTTGATCGTCCTGTGAGATGCAAGCCAATGTAATCCGTTTCTGATTTTTAAGGGACCGGCAAGCCGGTCCCGTTTTTTTGTGCAAAAAATCCTGCTGCATTTATTGCAACAGGATTATATCATAGTTCTTCTGTCAATAGATAACGACAGGGGTGTTGAGGGCAACGGCGTTAAACAGCTCCCCGGCCTTGGAGGGCGGCATATTCACACAACCGTGAGAACCGTTGTACCGATAGATCCCTCCGCCGAAACTGCCGCGCCAGTTGGCATCGTGCAGACCGACTCCGGTCCATGTGATCGGCATCCAGTAGCTGACAGGGGTCTCATAGTCGTCTCCACGCAGGACGGCGTTGCGTTCTTTTCCCCAGACCTTGAAGACTCCTCCGGGAGTGTTGCGCCGTCCATTGGTTAGGCCGGTGACCACATCGCTTTCCATGACGAGGTTGCCTTCCCGGTAATACCACAGATGCTGACGGGCAAGGCTGACTTCCACATAAGTCGTACCGATGTCATTGCCGTTTTCCCCGCGGCATACGCCGGCTACGTCCCAAGCGGCGTTTATCGTGGTGGATTTGCGATCCCGGATGGCCGTTTTCAGACGATTGATCGTCTCTTTCTTGGACATGGAAAATCCCAGTGTATCATAACTGCTTCCCACTTCCACCTGTTCCCCGTTGGTCGTCATGAAGGGTCTTTTCTTCTTGTAGGTATCGTATTTTTCCGCGAGCCAGTCCACATACTTGGCCAGAGAGTCTTCGTTCAGAACGTACTTATCCCGGTTGAAGCTCCCCATATCGATGATCTTGTCAGCGGTCAGGATCTCATTGGCATCCACCATGTTAATGGTAATGGTAAGAGAGTCAATCTTCTGGATCATCTTGAACTTGTCATTTAAGGTCTTGTTATCCTGACGGATCTCCGCTTTCAGATAACAGTCCTCTTCTTCCAGATTCACACTGCCTTCGTCTCTGGCAAGGGCATACTTGATGGCACCGAAAGCCCGGTCCTCGTTGAGCTTGTTCCCATCGTCTTCCTTGACGATCTCATACTTCCCGTCGTTTTGGGAAATGTAGGCATTCTTCGGGGCCCGGACATTCTCCCCGGCGATTGCATTGAGATTATGGACAAGATCCTTCAGTTTCTTGGCATCAAAGGACACTTCGCCTCCGGTGGTGTTCTCCGTCCGCTTTACCAATGAGACAGGCCAGGTAAATGATGAGGTGTTCTTCATCATTTCGTGGACGATCTTTTCATAATCGGCAACATAATTGATCTCATTCAGGGAAATCTGTTCCGTGACGCCATCCATCTCCACTACGTCAAAAGTGGGGTGAACTGCTTTGGTCAGCGTATCCACCGCCTCTTCTTCCGTCATAGTCCCGATGTTCACTCCATGGAGATAGGTGTTCGGGAGAAACTCCTTATAGAAAACCCGCACACCGACCAGATACCCGATGACCAGTGCTCCCAGGATAGATAATAATACGATTTTCTTTGTCTTACTCATAGCGACACATTTTTCTTTAAATAACTCACACTCAATAAACTTCTATCATTATAATTAGATAAAAAAACAAAAACAACTGAAAAAAAGTAAAATAAAGAAAAATGGACCGAATGGATTGACGGGACATACACATTTTTCCAAACTGATGATTTGAAACGATCATTTTTTATGATATAGTGAATAAGTCAGGTATAACTTGACAAACACTATCCAGTTCTGGAGGATAAAACGTGTTAGTCTATCTGGATTCAAATGTATATATTGATGCCGATTACGTGTTCGACCGTGAGGAGTTTCTCACTCTCCGGGATTTGATGCGCAAAGGAAAACTGCAGATCCTATATACTATTGATACGGCAGGTCGCGTCAATGAACAGATCGAAACGGATATACGGAGAGCTACATCCACGTATAACCGCTATCTGAGAAAATACATGGGCCCGTTCCGGAAAAATGAAAATTACGGGATCCGGGAGATTTCCGCGGATGCCGCGGTGGAAGAGCTCCAGGCGGATTTTCGGAAACTTCTGGCAGAGGAAGGTATGGTACAGATCCCGCTGGATCCGGTCAGTGCCGACCGTCTGATCTCCGATTATTACGGAGGACTGCCGCCGTTTGAAAACAAACGGGCGCTGGGATTCCAGGATGCCATTGTGATTAATGCGCTGCGGAATTATGCCCGGGCGAAGGATCTTATCTGTGTGGTCTCCAAAGACGAAGAGTTCCGCAATGCGTTTGAGAACGACAAGAATTTCCTGCCCTTCTCCTCACTGGACAGCTTCATTCGCTTCCTTCAGGAGACACAGGATGATCTGGTGGATCTGGCGGACAAGCTGAAAGAGATTATCAGCCAGGGGCAGATGAATGAAGGAATTGAGAAGTACATCTACAGCCTGGATATCGTTCGTGAATGTGAGGATGACTGTCTGTGCCGCAGTACCAGTATTGAGGATGTAGACTGTTATCTGGCCTATATCGAGGAACAGGATGATAAACTCTATGCGGTGATCAACACCGTCCTGTATATCTCTGCGGAAGTGATCTATATCGACAAGGACCGCTCCTATTACGATGCGGATCGGAGAGAATACCTGATCGAGAATTACCGAATCGTCCGGGAGTATCATGAAGTGCCGCGGAAAGTACGCGCGGTATGCATCTGCAATGAACCGAGCGGGGAACGCAAGACCCTGCGCGGGTACAAGATCGTTCATGACAAGATCAATACCGTGATCGATCTTACGGATGAGACCATGTATAAATCTGAAGATGTGATCGAATAGAAATAGTTCAAAACAGCAGAGGGTATTCCGTCTGCTGTTTTTTTAGGGAGGAGATTGAAGTGAAAAAAGAAAACCGCCTGAGGATGATACAGACGGCAATCATGCTGACACTGGGAGCATCACTGGCAGCGTTTTCGGTGGAGGAATTTCTGGTTTCCAGCGGGATCTATGACGGAGGTATCATCGGACTGAGTATGGTGGCAGATCACTTTATCCCGGTTCCTCTCGGATTGCTCACCTTTGTGATTAACCTTCCGTTCCTGTTTCTGGGCTGGAAGAAAATGGGGCATACCTTCATATTGAAAGCCGGCTACGCAATCGCCCTGTTTTCCGTGATGACAAGGATCTTTGAGAACACTCCGTCTGCTACGGATGAAGTAGTGCTGGCGGTCACCTTTGGCGGTGTCCTTCTGGGAGCCGGAGTGGGCCTCGTGCTTCGTGCCGGAGGATGTCTGGATGGAACGGAGGTCATCGCCATCCTGTTGTCGAAACATACATCCGTTTCCACAGGACAGATCATTCTGTTTTTTAATATTATCATTTACGCCGTGGTAGGCATTGTGTTCGGACTGGAACAGGGAATGTATTCTCTTCTCATGTATTTTGTTACCTCCAAGACCATCGATCTGGTGGAGCTGGGCTGGGACAACACCAAGTCCGTCATGATCATCACCGAAGACGGGAAAGCACTGGCAGAACAGATCTACCGGGAACTGGGACGAACGGTTACATTCATGCAAGGCCACGGCTATGTCAGCGACGAATCCAAGGATATCCTGTACGTCGTTGTCACCCGTGCGGAGATCTTCGACCTGAGAAAAATGATCCGGGAAGCTCCCGGAAGTACCTTCACTACCATCACTGAAGTATCCGAGATCATCGGCAATCATATCCGAACGGAAGACCTGATGGAGGAATCGAAATAAATGGCTTCAAAGAGTATTGATATAAAGTGCCCGGAATGCGGTGCATCCGGGAGATTCGAGATCTGGAACAGCATTGACCTGGAGGAGAATCCACCGCTGGAAGAGAAAGCCCGTTCCGGCGCGCTGTTCCGCTATGCCTGCCCGGAGTGCGGCATTATCACGAAGGTGGCCTATCCTACGCTGATTCATGATTCCGCCAATAAGCGGATGATCTATTTGGCTACGGACAAGGAGATGTTTGACAGTGTCGTACACCAGTATTCCTACGGGGGATCCTCCGCTGCAGGAGGCCTATTGGAAGGTGACTATATGGTGCGTGTGGTAAAAACCGTACCGGAACTGTCTGAGCTGTTGCGCATTATCCATGCTGGACTGGATGACCGGGTCGCTGCACTGCTGAAACTCTTTGTGTTTCAGGAAGTATCGGACAACAATCCGGACTATGAGTTTGACAACCTGTATTTCATGGACCGGGATGAATCGGAACGTGAATACTTTTTTGAACTGCAGTATCACGGGGAGACCGTTGGTCAGATCAGTTTTGACCGCACTGCCTATGACAACATGGAGAAGATGTTTGCCGATTCCATTGAGGAACATGGAAAGGGGTGCGTGGTCATCAACGCCCAGTGGGCAGGAGATGTCTTTGAGGATTACGGGAAAAAACACCCGAACAACTAGAAAAAACGCGTTTCTGTTCATTCCAAAAACAGAAACGCGTTTTTTTATTCTTCAAACAACGGTGTGCTGAAATACCGCTCTCCGGTGTCAGGAAGAATGGTGAATACCGTTTTTCCTTTCCCAAGCTCCCGGGCGAGTTTCAGCGCGACACAGACATTTGTTCCGCTGGAGATTCCGCAGAGGATCCCTTCCTTCCGGGCCAGATCGAGAGTTGTCTGCATAGCCTCCTCATCAGTGACGATCCGGATGCCGTCGTAGATCTCCTGGTCCAGGATCGGAGGAATGAGTCCGTCGCCGATCCCCATCTGCAGGTGGGTTCCGATTCCGCCCCCGGATAGAATCGCTGCATTTTTCGGTTCACAGGCGTAGATCCGGATATCGGGATTGTGTTCCCGCAGGACTGCACCGATCCCGGAGATGGAACCGCCGGTGCCGACCCCGGAGCAGAAGGCGTCGATAGGACCGTCCACCTGGGAAATGATCTCCTGACCGGTATATTTCAGATGGACTCTGGTGTTGTCCATGTTGGAGAACTGATCCGGCATATAGACATTGGGATCTTCTTCCGCCATTTTTCTGGCGAGAGAGATGCACTCATTGATACAGTCACCGATGTTTCCGGCATCATGGACGAGCTTCACTTCCGCTCCGTACTGATGCATCAGAAGCCGCCGCTCATGGCTGACGGAGTCCGGCATGATAATAACCACACGGTAGCCTTTTACGGCACCCACCAGAGCAAGACCGATGCCCTGATTGCCGGAGGTGGGCTCCACGATAATAGAACCTTCATGCAGTTCACCGCGTGCTTCCGCCTCATTGACCATATTCAGTGCGACCCGTGTCTTGATGGAGCCGCCGATATTCATACCCTCAAATTTTACCAGCACACGGGCGTCGTCCGGGCCGGTCATGCGGTTGAGCTGGATCACCGGAGTGTTGCCCACCGCTTCCAAAATATTCGAATAAACCATATTTCCTCTTTCGTCTCCTCTAAGGTGCCCGACTATTATAGAAAATATGGGAGCATTTTTCAATTGTATTTTGAGATGAGATTCCAGATCAAAGCAGTGCCTGTGTGGAGAATGTAAAATCCAACACAATAGGCGGAAATGTTGGGTTAGATACAAAGAAGCGGAATCTGTTGTGGTTCGTACAAAACGCATCTTGGGAATTGGTGATTATGACCAAAAAAAGAGAATGAGAATTAGGCGGTAAAATGCGGAATCCCCCTTGAAAAATCCTTAAAATTTGTTAAACTATAACTAGTCAGTCGGGTAACCGACCGACAGAGACAGAAATAAAATAGCGACAAATACTTTTTGTTTCTCACACACTATCCCCTTATGGCTTGATCTACCTCACATAGATCAAGCCAATTCTATTTTTGTGGAAAAAACATTTTTCATGTTGCGCATGCTACACACCTATTCCATTTCATGTGATATAACTAGTAAAGAACTAGGTAAAAGCAGACATGAGAGTACCTGCGGGAGGCGCGCAACTGCTCTCCGTAAATTGTAATACGATATGGAGTGAAACAAAATGAGTCAGAGAATTACCGGCGAAATGCTGATCGGCGATATTGTCAGAGATTATCCGGAAGTGGCACCGACCCTGATGGCGGTCGGGATGCACTGCCTGGGCTGCCCGTCTTCTCAGATGGAATCCTTGGAACTTGCATGTGAAGTCCACGGACTGGAACCGAATGAAGTCATCAAACTGGTCAATGACCGGCTGGATGAGATCGACGAGCGCAAGCAGATCGAGATCTGAGTGAAGGAAATGATGGGAAGCGGTCTGGCATGATGACTATGCCGGCGGCTTCCTTTTTTTCGGAGGAAACGAAGTGAGCGACGAAATCATCTTAGTAGATCTTTTTGATGTGGAAACGGGAAGTGCGGAAAAAATGGACGCACACCGGCAGAAGAAGCTGCACCGGGCATTTTCTCTTTTTGTCGCAGACAAACGGGGGAACATGCTGCTGCAGAAGCGAGCGGAAGGGAAATATCACTCCGCCGGTTTGTGGTGCAATGCCTGCTGTTCCCATCCCAGGAAGGGTGAGCGGACCCGGGATGCCGTGATCCGCCGGGCAAAGGAAGAACTGGGGATCGAAGTCGATCCGTATGAGGTGTTCCACTTTACCTACTACGAAGATTTCGGAGATCTGGCGGAATATGAGCTGGATCACGTATATCTTGCTCAGTTTGAAGGGGAACTGCATCCGGATCCCATGGAGATCGGGGAGATCCGCTGGATCAGTATCTTTGAACTGAAGAAAGAGCTGGAAATGCATCCGGAACGGTTCGCGGCATGGTTTCAGATCGCGGCGCCGCGCGTGTTGGAAAACTCCTTCCGCATATGGTGGGACTGAGTCGTCAGCCCCGCCGTTTTTGTATCTGATATCTAAAAAAACTTGTAAACCTCCCGAGAGATACGATATAATCAGAGCAGTCACAGATTCATTCAATGCGGTTCACCGCATATTTTTTTCATTTCGCCCGCCAGACCGTGTCAACCGGCAAAACCAGCATTCCCAGCGGGCAGATACCCAAACGAAGATAAGACGAATAGTGGAAAGGACACCGGTTCTGCCTGTGGCCCGATGGTGGTATTCTGCGTTTTTTTGATGGATACTTCCCGGGCACGTGCAATCCGGTGCGGGAGAGCTATGAGTAACGAATATGAAAAACTGAAACTAAATGAGCTTCGGGATCTGGCGAAGGAAAAAGGGATCCGAGGGATCTCCACCATGCGGAAACCGGAACTGATTGCCGTGCTGAACGGGCAGAAAGAATCGGGCGGAAAAGAAATTCCCGTTTCCAAACCGGAGGTCAAGAAGCCGGATAGAAGCCCCGAAAAAAACAGCACGGAACCACGGCCGGCCAAAAACATTCGCGGCAGCACCCGCCGGCAGCCGGAAGTGCACCGGACGGAGGTAGGAAACCGCACTATCAAATCATGGCGGCATCCAGATCCGAAAAACAATACCCGGCCGGCGGCACCGGCCCGTCCTTCTGCTGCACCGCGAGCCGCTTCACCGGAACCGGAACCGGCGGCAGAAGCAGTCAAACCGGCAGAAGCAGTCAAACCGGCAGCACAGGAACGACCGGCGGCTCCTGCAGTCCGGCCCAGCAACGTGTCCGGGATCCTGGAGGTCATGCAGGAAGGCTTCGGTTTTCTGCGTTCGGACAATTATCTTCCCGGCAATCGTGATGTCTATGTGGGGCCGCATATGATCCGGCGGTTCCGCCTGCGAACAGGCGATATGATTACAGGGTATGCCAGAGAGAATCCGGAACAGGACAAGCTCAACGCCGTGGAGTCTATCGCACTGATCAACGACATGGATCCCAAGCTTGCGATGCAGCGGGCCAACTTTGACTATATGACACCCATCTTTCCTAATGTCCGGTACAAACTGGAGACGGCCAATTCCTCCGTAGCCATGCGGATGATCGATCTCATCAGCCCGGTGGGAAAGGGACAGAGAGGTATGATCGTTTCCCCGCCAAAAGCGGGAAAAACGACTCTTTTAAAGGAAGTGGCAACATCCCTGCAGACGAACTATCCGGATACGCACCTGATCATTCTCCTGATTGATGAGCGGCCGGAAGAGGTAACGGATATCAGGGAATCCATCAGCGCCCGAAATGCGGAAGTGATCTATTCGACGTTCGATGAGACGCCGGAACATCATAAAAGAGTGTCCGAGATGGTGATCGAACGGGCGAAGAGACTGGTGGAAATGAAAAAAGACGTGGTGATCCTGCTGGACAGCATCACCCGACTGACCCGAGCCTATAATATGGTTGTGCCGCCTTCCGGCCGGACATTGTCCGGCGGTCTGGATCCCGCGGCGCTGCATATGCCGAAAAAATTCTTTGGCGCCGCCCGTAATATGCGGGAGGGAGGAAGCCTGACGATCCTGGCCACGGCACTGATCGAGACCGGCTCGCGTATGGATGACGTGGTCTATGAGGAATTCAAGGGCACCGGAAACATGGAACTGATCCTGGACCGGAAGATGCAGGAAAAACGGGTGTTCCCCGCTATGGATATCCTTCGCTCCGGCACAAGAAGAGATGACCTTCTCCTTTCCCTGGAAGAACAGACCGCACTGGACCATATCCACAAACTGGTCTTCGGCATGCGTTCGGAGGATTCTGTAGATCAGATCATCCAGTTATTCAGCCGCTCCAAATCCAATCAGGACGCGATTCAGATGCTGATGAAGATCCACTGATCCGAATAGACAAGATAATGGAATCATTCCAACCGACAAAGATGTTAAATTTTTGTATATTTTGAAGAAACTGGCAAAACTTGGAAGCCGTTCGCTTTACAAAACAACAAATATTCTTTATTATAATAGACTAGATTATTATGCGAGCATTATAATCTAGTCGTTATTCCTATTTGGAGGCATAAATGTATGAAGGCAACTCCCGGCACCGAGTATCTCACTGATATTCAAGTGAAAGCGCCGATCTTTGGCTGGGTCAAGATCGCCACCACGATCATAGTGGACAGCGATACTGCATTCCATGGCAGCGGAAAAGTCATGGGACGGACCGTGAATTTCAATGATGGCGTCATTGATGGAGAAGACTATCTTTTCCAGGTCACCATCAAAAGTATGGTCATCAAGATCAAAGCTCAGCTGCATGAGGACGATACCATCACAGGAGAAGCACATGCTCCGAAATACAGACCTCTGAAAGTAAGAGGAACGATTTTGTCCAAAACTACAATCTAATAAGGTATTTTCAAAGTATGAACGCAAAGAAATACAAAAAAGTTATAATGCTTTTGGTTCTTTGCCTGATACTTTCCGTAATGGTCCCCATGAGGATGATGCATGCGGACGCGGAAGATGATATGCCGGATGATGATCTGTCCGGCTCTGCGATAGCGATTCTGCCCGGTGAGACAGAGAAGGCGGCAGCACCGGAAGAAACTGTGGCAAAAGCGGAAGAATCCGATACCGAAGCGGAAACACCGGCACCGTTGGAAACGACAGCGCCGGAAGAATCTGAGGAACCGTCGGAAGAATCCGAGAAACCGTCGGAAGAATCCGAGAAACCGTCGGAAGACCTTTCCGGCAGTGCCACAGATGCTGTGAATGTCACAGCAACTCCGACCCCCACGCCATCCCAATCTCCTGCGCCTGCACAGACGGAACAGCCCGTCTCCACCCCAACCCCCGAGGTGACAGCATCACCGGCACCAACGGCAACACCTGCCCCTACGGCCAATTCCGCAGCAGCGGATTCCTCAACGGCCCGGGATATTGCATACCATCAGCCCGCACTGGTCAACCGGCCGACGGGCGTTACGCCGGGCAGCAGTTCCGTAATCGTGAACCAGCCAATGAAAGTGGCCAATCCCATCATCCGGGAAGATTTCCGGTTCTGGACGGTAGCGCGCAAATACGCGTTTGCCCGAGAGGATCTGAAGATCCGGGTGCAGATGAACGATGACGGCACACCGGCGGGATCCCTGTCTCAGGGAGGTCTCTGCTATGTCCTGAAAGAAGAGGGCAACGGCTGGGATTACGTGGAATCCGGCAAGGTCCGGGGATTTGTCCAGGCGGAACTTCTGCAGACCGGTGAGGAAGCAGAGGAACTGCTGGAACAGTATCAGGAAGAAGCCAGAAATCTGGCCGAATCTAAGAATACCGCGTACTCCGGGATCGAATCCGTAGCCATGACGGCGGAAACGGAGATGGATCCTCTGGAGAATGAAGCGTTTACGTACCTGAAAGCCACCGTGAACCCCACGGTCTGCACGAAGATCTATGCGCTGGCGAAGGAAGACCTCCCCATTCTGGAGGAGGGCAATGCCGATGCCCGTGAGATCGGAAATGTGAAAAAGGGCGGACTTCTGTATATCATCACCGATCGTTTCAACGACTGGGTGTATGTGGAATCCGGGGATGCCCGGGGATTCGTACCGAAGACCTCCATCAAGACCGGCGGCGTACGGAAAGCGGTCCTGACCAAAGGGGAAGACACCTTTGAGACGGCGGTGACAACGGTGAAGCCCAGTGAGAACAAGGCGGTGTATTACACCCTGACTTCCATTCAGTCCGGAGTTCCGGTGGGCAAGCTTCGCAAGTCCATACTGGACTTCGCGGCCCAGTACATAGGAAATCCCTATGTGTGGGGCGGCACCAGTTTGGAGAACGGTGCGGACTGTTCGGGATTCGTACAGGCCATCTACGCCAACTACGGATACTTCCTGCCCCGAGTGGCGGAAGATCAGGCAGAAGTGGGAACGAAGATCCCGGTGGGCGACGCAAAGCCCGGCGA
>CAJOQP010000027.1 GCA_905236515.1 uncultured Oscillospiraceae bacterium
AGAAGGCGGCTCAGTCCCTGGCGGACTGGCTGGGAGATATCTACGGATACATGTTCGAGTTCGACAGCATCCAGGAGGAAAACGAGGCACTGAAGAGCCAGCTGGCGGAAGCGGAAGAAAAAGTCCGCCGCACGGAGGATCTGGAGAAGGAGAACGAGAGACTCAACGATCTTCTGGGATTCGTTCAGAGCCATTCCGACTATAAGACCCAGTCGGCGCGTGTCATCGCACAGTCATCTTCCAACTGGTCTTCTACACTGACCATCAGCCAGGGCAAGAAAAACGGCATCGAAGTGGGAGATCCGGTGATCACCGAGACCGGTTATCTCGTAGGGCAGGTGACGGAGGTAGGCTCCAGCTGGGCCACCGTCAGTACCGTGATCGACGCGGCGGCCAGTATCGGCGCCGTTGCCTCGGAATCCGGTTCCACCGGCATGATCCGGGGAGACTACAACCTGATGCAGAAAGGCCTGACGCAGATCACTTATCTGCCCAATGACTCGCAGATCTTCGAAGGGGACACCGTGGTCACCTCCGGCGTCGGCGGCCAGTTCCCTTATGGTCTGGTCATCGGTACCGTAGCATCCGTTCAGTCCCAGGCCGGCGGCCAGGTGGAACTGGGCATCGTCAAGCCCTCCTGCAACACCGGACGTCTGGTACAGGTATTTGTCATTACGAAATTCAACGTGGTGGGTTAAGTGTTAACTGAGATATTACAACAGATCAATAAGGAGAAGGTGTGGAAAGGCGCCTGCTATTTTCTGGTGATCGTGGTGACCCTGATGATCCAGAACCTGCTGATGCCTCATCTCACCATTCTGAAAGTCCGGCCCCTGATCATTCCCGCAGCCGCCGTGGCGGTAGGAATGTTTGAGGGAGGAACCTATGGAGCAGTTTTCGGACTGTTTCTGGGATTCTTCGCCGATATGAGCTTTGCCGAGAACACGGTGCTGTTCCTGGTGATCATGGCTCTTCTCGGCTTCACCGCAGGATTTGCCGCGGACTTCATCCTCAACCGCACGTTCCTTCCCTTTATGGCAGCGGTATTTGCCGGACTGCTTTTTACGGCGGTGATCCAGATGATCCGGCCCTTTATCGTGGGATCCGGAGCCGGACGCGTGATCCTCACCGGTCTGCTTCAGACGGTGTGGTCACTGCCCTTTGCCGCCCTGTATTACCCGGTGATCCGGGCCATTTCCCGGCACTTCGACGGTCCGTCGGAGCGAAAGGACCGGGATCATATCTGACCGATCGGACAAGCCAACGATTCACAGAGGTTTGCTATGCAGAATAAGTTTATCAAATCAGACCGTCTCGTGATCCTGTCCATCCTCCTGTTGATCATGCTCAGCGTGTACTTCATCTTCCTGTACAAGCTGCAGATCATCGAAGGAGACGCCTACTCGGAGCGCAGCGCCAACTCACTGGCATCGCTGCAGACGGTGGAAGCCGCCCGGGGAAGCATCATGGACCGTTACGGACGCTCTCTGGTGACCAACTCACAAAGCTATAATATCGTGCTCAATGAGACGGAACTGTTCAATCAGGACGACCCCAACCGGGCCATCCTGAATCTGGTGAACTTTGTCCGGGTACGGGGAGAGTCGTATATCGACGAGCTGCCCATTACCACGGCACCGCCCTTTACCTACACGGAGATGACCAACGGCCAGAAAACGGCCCTGAAGGCCTATCTGAAGGATAAGGACCTGGACGAGAACACCAGTGCCGTGGAGCTTTTAAGCTACATGCGCACCCGCTATAAGATCGACAACAACTATTCCGCGGAGGAGATGCGTACCATTGCCGGCATCCGTTACGAGATCAACGTCCGTTATGCGGCGGGATCCGGCACCAACCAGTACATCTTCGTGGAAGATGCCGATAAGGATCTCATCACGGCGCTGCTGGAAAACGACTATCCCGGCGTCAGTGTACAGACGACCTATACGAGAAACTACAGTACCAAGAATGCCGCCCATCTTCTGGGCTACATCGGGGCTATGAACGCGGAGGAATATGCCACCTACCGCTCCAACGGATACTCCATGAACGCCAAGGTGGGCAAGGACGGCGCGGAGAAGGCCTATGAGAGCTACCTGCACGGCAGTGACGGGCTGGCTACCATCACCACCACCAAGGAGGGAGCCGTCACCGGCACCATCTACACCACCGAGCCGGAACCGGGCAATAACATTTACCTGACCATCGACCTGGCCTTCCAGGAGGAACTGGAAAAGATTCTGGAGAAAGGTGTACAGCGTCTGAAGGAGGAAGTGGCGGAGAACGCCGCCAAGAAGGGACTGGAAGTCTCGGATGAGAACGGCAACCGCGTCACCGGCGGCGCCGTAGTCGTGGTGGACGTGGATACCGGCGAGCCGCTCGGCATCGCCAGCTATCCCAGCTTTGACCTGACACAGCTGAAGAAGAATTATCAGAAACTGTCCACGGAGAAGGACGCCCCCATGTTCAACCGCGCAACCATGGGCACCTATGCCCCGGGTTCTACCTTCAAGCCCTGTACTGCCATTGCAGCCCTCAGTGAGGGAGTCATCGATCTCAACTCCACCATCGTCTGCAACGGTATTTTTGAGAAATACGCATCCGCAGGCTACGCACCGGAATGCTGGATCTGGAGCAGTTACCATCTGGTCCACGGCGGCGATAATGTCGTCGGCGCCATCCGGGACTCCTGCAACATCTTCTTCTATACCATGGGCGACCGTCTGGGTATTGACCGCCTGGATAAGTATGCCTGGGGCTTTGGCCTCGGCAAGGCCACCGGCATCGAACTGCCGGAGAGCGTCGGCGTCATGGCAAACCCGGAAGACCACCCCGGAGGACCGGACAAGTGGTATGCCGGTGACAGCGTACAGGCGGCCATCGGCCAGTCCGACTCACTGTTCACTCCGCTGCAGCTGGCAGAATACTGCGCCACCGTAGCGGACAATGGCAAGCGGCATACGGCTTCCATGCTGAAATCCGTTCGAAGCTTCGATCTGACCAACACGATCTATCAGCGTCAGGCGGACGTGCTCAACACCGTGGACAGCGACCAGGAAAACTGGGACGCAGTACACGAAGGAATGCGCCTCGTCGGTGCGGATCCCAGCGGCTCCGCCTATGACACCTTCGGCGATTACTGGATGAGCGTGGCGTGTAAGACCGGTACTGCACAGACCGGTGCAGCCAACAACGGTGTGTTCATCTGCTACGCACCCTTTGACAAGCCCCAGGTAGCAGTGGCCGTGGTCATCGAACACGCCGGAGCCGGTGCTTCCGTCGCACCTATTGCCAAGGATGTACTGGACGCTTACTTCAACCTCGCCAAGTCCGCGGAGAGCTCCTCGGAGAATGAAAAGCAGGTTCTGAAGTAAAAACCCATCATAATCTAAAGAAACTTGATGGTTTCTGTCGGGATTATCAGTTGAATTTTCCACTATGGAAAGATATAATAAAATGAATTAGTTTGAAAACGAATCCCTCTCACCCCTCACGAGAGGCCATTATTACGGACAGGAGGTTACGCTTTGAACATCGCATTAATGGCTCACGACAACAAAAAAGAACTGATGGTCCAGTTCTGCATTGCTTATTGCGGAATCTTGGCCGAGCATTTGATATGCGCAACCAACACCACCGGAAAACTGGTCCAGGAGGCGACGAGCCTGCCGGTGACCCTGTACCTGCACACCAAGCAGGGCGGTGCCCAGCAGATCGCTGCGCGAATCGCCTACAACGAGATCGACCTTGTTCTGTTCTTCTGTGATCCCAACGATACCGAAGGACTGGACGAACTGCAGAAGATCGAACGGATGTGTGACCAGAGACAGATCCCGTTCGCCACCAACGCCGCCACCGCAGAAGTCCTGATCCAGGGCCTGCGCCGGGGTGACTTTGACTGGCGTGATATCGTCAACCCGAAGAAACACTGAAACCATTTCGATGATACGAACTGATGCTGCCGACGCATCCGCCGGCAGCATCTTTTTTGAGAAAGGAACACTACGAATATGTCTATTGTGGAACCGAGAACACTGTCCGGATTCATGGAACTGCTTCCGCCGGATCAGATCAAGATGGAGCGGCTCATGGAAGTGCTGCGCCGCACCTATTCCGTATATGGATTCACTCCGCTGGATACCCCGGTGATCGAATCCTCCGAGGTGCTGCTGGCCAAGGGCGGCGGCGAGACGGAAAAACAGGTCTACCGTTTTCAAAAGGGAGACAGCGATCTGTCGCTGCGTTTCGATCTGACGGTGCCTTTGGCCAAATACGTGGCGCTGCATTACAACGACCTGACCTTCCCGTTCCGCCGGTATCAGATCGGCAAGGTCTACCGGGGCGAGCGGGCGCAGCGGGGACGGTTCCGCGAATTCTATCAGGCGGACATCGACGTCATCGGCGACGGCAAACTGGACATCGTCAATGAAGCGGAGATCCCGGCCATCATCTACCGTACTTTTACGGAGCTGGGCCTGAAGAACTTCAAGATCCATATCAACAACCGCAAGCTGTTAAACGGCTTTTACGATATGAACGGCATGCTGCCCCGTGCAGCGCTCATCATGCGCACGGTGGATAAGCTGGACAAGATCGGACCGGAGAAGGTCCGGGAAATCCTTATGAGCCCGGAAGTGGGCATGTATGCTCAGAAGGCGGATTCCGTGCTGGAGTTCACCGCCGTCAAGGGTGACAACGAGGAAGTGTTCCGTTATCTGGAACAGATGCGGGGAGTGGATGCTCAGTACGACGAGGGCCTGGACGAACTGCACACCATGGTACGGTGTCTGGAGGATCTTGGAGTTCCCCAGGAGAACTACACCATCGATCTGTCCATCGCCCGCGGCCTGGACTACTATACCGGCACGGTGTATGAGACCATCATCACCAATCATCCGGAGATCGGCTCCGTGTGCTCCGGCGGACGGTATGACAACCTGGCAGAGTACTATACCAACAAGACTCTTCCCGGTGTGGGCATCTCCATCGGCCTGACCCG
>CAJOQP010000028.1 GCA_905236515.1 uncultured Oscillospiraceae bacterium
AAGGGGGATTCTTTGCTGATCAGTCCCTGACGGGGATCCGTACGGACAGTGGTTACTACCTGAATGACCTGTTCCTCATCATCCTCTTCCATATACACGGTCACACGGTCATAAAGACCGACTGTGTCTTCCGAGGAATGATCGGATATGACATGTGCCGTTTTGATCATCTGCTCCAGATAACGGATACGGCTTTTATTCCGGTTCAGTTCCTGTTTCGCCGTCTTATACTCGTAGTTCTCGCTGAGGTCACCAAAGGCGCGTGTCCGTTTCACCTCTTCCAGCTGTTCCGGCAGTAGTTCCTTTCTGCGATGGTCCAGCTCCTCTTTCATCTTACGAATATCCTGTTTTGTCAGTTCATCATGCATGGTGGTTCTCTTTCTCGCTGAAAAAACGCAGAAACGATTCGTTTCTGCGTTTTTATCTTGGTTGATGTTAATCAGACAAGCTCAATAACTGCAGTCTCAGCAGCATCACCGCGGCGAACACCGGTACGGGTGACGCGGGTGTAACCGCCATTGCGGTCAGCATACTTCGGAGCTATTGTATCAAATACCTTTTTGGCAACTTCTTCACGGGTAATGAAGGCCAGTGCCTGACGGTATGCAGCCATATCTTTCTTTTTACCAAGAGTAATCATTTTTTCAGCCATAGGGGCAATTTCCTTGGCACGGGTGTAGGTGGTCTCCATTCTGCCGTTATCCAGAAAATCTGTTACCTGCTGACGGAGCATGGCCTTACGCTGTGCAGTAGTCTTGCCAAGCTTTCTTGTTCCGGGCATATCGATTTCTCCTCCTATTCAGAGCGCTCACTGGTTGTTTCCGGGGTTGTCTTCGTCTGCCAAAGACAGTCCCATCATAGCCAGCTTGTGCTCGACTTCTTCCAGGGATTTGCGGCCGAGGTTGCGAACTTTGATCATTTCGTCCTGAGTCTTGGAGATCAGGTCGGCCACAGTGTTAATGTTCGCACGTTTCAGACAGTTGAAACTTCTGACGGACAGATCCAGCTCCTCGATGGTCATATCGAGAACCTTGTCATGAGTATTATCCACATGTTCCACAACAGTGGAGCTTGCGCCGATAGTATCCGACAGATCTGTGAACAGAGTGAAGTGATCACAGAGGATCTTTGCACCCAGAGAGAGTGCATCGCGGGCAGAAATTGTCTTGTCTGTCCAGACTTCGATCGTTAGCTTATCAAAGTCAGTCTGGTTACCCACACGAGTGTTTTCCACAGTGTAATTAACTTTAAGCACCGGGGTGTAGATGGAGTCCACAGGAATCGTACCGATTGCCAGCTGAGAATTCTTGTTCTTGTCTGCAGAAACATATCCTCTGCCGTGATTCAGTACCAGTTCCATGCTGAGGGCACCATCGGGGCCCAGTGTTGCAATGGGTTGCTCAGGGTTCAGGATTTCTACTTCACCGTCTGCCTTGATGTCTCCGGCAGTGACAACGCCTTCGCCGGAAGCTTCAATATAAACGGTCTTTGCTCCTTCCGAATGCAGTCGGGCAATGATGCTCTTCACATTCAGAACGATCTCAGTTACATCTTCCTTCACTCCCGGAATCGTTGAGAACTCATGCTGAACGCCAGCGATCTTAACACTGGTCACAGCAGTTCCGGGCAGAGAGGACAGTAAAACCCTGCGAAGAGAGTTACCTAAAGTCGTACCGTAGCCTCGCTCCAGAGGTTCCACAATATACTTGCCATACGAGCTGTCGGTGGGGGTCTCCAAACATTCAATACGAGGCTTCTCTATTTCTAACATGTTAATACCTTAACCCTCCTTATTAAGTTGCTGTGCTTCCCGCACAGAATATGAATCAGCTTACCAATCCGAGGGTAATTATTACTTGGAATACAACTCGACGATAAGGTGTTCCTCGACGGGAAAATCGATATCTTCTCTGGTCGGTGCTGCAACAATCTTTGCTGCATACTTCTCAGCATCATACTCAAGCCACTGCGGGATTGCATGACTTGCGTTTGCTTCGGTATTCTCCTTGATTCTCTCCATGCTGCGGCTCTTCTCACGAAGGGCAACAACCATACCAGGTTTGACCTGATAGCTGGGGATGTTTACTTTGCGTCCATTAACAGTGATATGTCCATGGTTTACCAGCTGACGGGCTTCACGACGGGTGACAGCCAGACCGAGACGGTAAACGACGTTGTCAAGACGGCTCTCAAGCTGAATCAACAGATTGTCGCCGGTTTTGCCGGACATACGAGTTGCCTTATCATAATATCCACGGAACTGCTTCTCCTGTACGCCGTAGACAAATTTGACCTTCTGCTTCTCCTGGAGCTGCAGAGCGTACTCGGATTTCTTTCTTCTTGCCTGTCCCTGAGGATTTCTTTTGGTTTCCTTTTTGTAGTAACCCATAGCTGCCGGGCTGACGCCAAGGGCTTTGCACCGCTTGGCGATCGGCTGCATATTTCTAGCCATAATGTATTTCCTCCTTCAATTACACGCGACGACGTTTCGGAGGACGGCATCCATTGTGAGGAATGGGAGTTACGTCCTTGATCATCGTTACTTCAAGTCCTGCTGTCTGAAGAGCACGAATGGCTGCTTCACGTCCGCTACCCGGTCCCTTTACGAAGACTTCAACAGTCTTCAGGCCGTGTTCCATTGCTGCCTTTGCTGCAGTCTCAGCTGCGGTCTGAGCGGCAAACGGGGTGGATTTCTTGCTTCCGCGGAAGCCCATGCCACCTGCGGATGCCCAGGAGATAGCATTTCCCTGAGTATCGGTGATGGTCACCATGCTGTTATTGAAGGTCGAGTTGATATGAACTTGGCCTTTCTCAATGTTCTTTCTTTCTCTGCGACGAGTACGAGTTTTTTTCTGATTCGCTGCCATGTTTCATATCCCTCCCTTACTTCTTATGATTTGCAATTGTACGTTTCGGCCCTTTTCTGGTGCGTGCATTTGTCTTGCTTCTCTGACCACGTACCGGGAGTCCGCGGCGATGGCGGATTCCGCGATAGCAGCCGATCTCGGTCAGACGCTTGATGTCCAGAGCAGTCTGTCTTCTGAGGTCGCCTTCTACCAGGAAGTCATGGTCAATGCATTCACGGAGCTTGGATTCTTCCTCGTCCGTAAGATCTTTCACTCTAGTGTCCGGGTTGATACCGGTTTTTTCGAGAATCTTTTTTGCGCTGGTTCTGCCGATGCCGTAGACATAGGTAAGGCCTATCTCTATTCTCTTATCTTTGGGCAGGTCAACGCCGGCTATACGTGCCATACTGTTTCATCATTCCTTTCGAATAATTATTCCGCATTAGTAAGAACGGAGACTTGGTCCCGCCGGAGGGAATCCCCGTTCCCTGCGGGAGTGGTTGTTTGTTGGGGGTAAAGTCCCCCGCATCGGTAGACAGTTGCTGGATCAGCCCTGTCTCTGTTTATGTTTGGGATTTTCGCAGATTACCATGACTCTGCCTTTGCGCTTAATGATCTTGCATTTTTCGCACATCGGCTTCACGGAAGGTCTTACTTTCATTGAATTATACCTCCTACTTGCTTCTCCACGTGATTCGGCCGCGCGTCAGATCGTACGGAGACATCTGAACGGTGACCTTGTCGCCGGGGAGAATACGAATAAAGTTCATACGGAGCTTTCCGGAAATGTGTGCCAGAATGGTGTGTCCATTTCCGATATCAACGGTAAACATCGTATTAGGCAGAGATTCTACTACAGTGCCTTCGAGTTCTATCACATCGTCTTTTGCCAAAATTATTTCCTCCTAAGTCCATCCATGATGCTTATGCATCAAAACCTTCTGACATAGTCAGTATTTCTGGATCGCCGTCGGTAATTAAAATGGTATTTTCATAATGCCCTGCCAGGGAGCGGTCTTTAGTGACTACTGTCCAGCCATCGGACAGCTGTTCGATGGCATGGTCACCGGCACAAAGCATCGGCTCTATGGCAATGGTCATTCCAGCTACAAGCCGAGGACCATGGCCGGGTCGTCCGTAATTCGGAACTTCCGGTGCCTGATGCATTTCTCTGCCTACTCCATGTCCGACATATTCCCGAACAACGGAGCAGCCGTGAGATTCCGCATACTCCTGCACCGCAGCACCAATATCGGAGATCCGATATCCCACACGGGCATATTTGAGTGCTTCAAAGAAACTCTGACGAGTTACGTTGATGAGATTCTGTGCCTCCTGCGAGATCTCTCCGCAGTAGAATGTACCGGCACAGTCTCCGACAAACCCTTCAAATGTTGCACCAACATCGATGGAGACGATATCGCCATCCTTGATCTTCCGTTTTCCTGGAATGCCGTGGATGATCTCCTCATTAACAGAGATACAGGCACTGGCGGGAAATCCGCCATAACCAAGGAACGTCGGTATTGCTCCACTTTTAGTAATAAAATCATGGATCTCCCGG
>CAJOQP010000029.1 GCA_905236515.1 uncultured Oscillospiraceae bacterium
AACAGGGCGAATTTGATTGCCCTTACCGCTTCCTTGTTTTTCACTTTGCCCATAGAGTTCTCTTCTCCCCTCATGGTCCGGCATAGGCCGCCGGCTTCTTTAAGAATTCAATGCCGCAAAATTTTTATGGTTGTCATCATAAAGTGACTGAAACACCGCATAGTTTCTGTCATAGACTGCCCGTGTCTCCGGGTTGGGTTTGTAGGTCTTAACCACCGGGATCATCGTCTGAAGTTCATCCAGGTCATGGATGATCCCCAGACCGAGGCACGTGATGGCGGCAGCCCCAACAGAACCGGCATTCTGCGGTTCCGGAACTGTTTCAATAGTCCGTCCTGTAATGTCTGCAAGGATCTGGCAGGTGGTCTCCGACAGAGCCCCTCCTCCGACGAATCGGATTGCCTGGGAAGTTTTGACTTTCTTGTCGCTCACCTGCAGCATCCAACGCATATGATAACATATTCCTTCAATTACTGCACGGATCATTTCTGTTTTTCCGGTGTCCAGCCGGAGGTTGAAGAACATCCCCGCTGCATTGGGATCTTCAAACGGGCAGCGGTTTCCGTGAAGCCAAGGCGTGAAGATGACGCCCTTAGCACCCGGTTCAGCTTTTGCCACGGTCGCGGAAAGGTACTCATACAGGCTCTTATACAGGGTCTCTTCCCCTTCACAGACGTTCTTTTTGCTCAGATAAATCCCGATCTCATCCAGTGCCAGATGATCCCGGACCCATTCCAGGCATTTTCCCGCCGTTTCCAACTCTGCAAAATAATTGAATCGCTCGCTCTGCGCACCGACGATGGCTGCCGCCATGGAAACAATGTCGATAGCCCGCCGGTCCGTCACCGTTTCCACCCAGCCGGAAGTGCCCCAGTAGATATGGGTCTGTCCCAATCCGCAGGCACCTGCTCCCACACCGATGAGAGAGGCGTCCCCGCCTCCTCCAAACACGGGAATCCCCGCCGGAAGCCCCAGCTCGGCAGCTGCTTTTTCGTGCAGTTTTCCGGCCTCCTCTTCCGACCGGATTACCTTCGGGAGATGCTTCATCTCCACACCGAAGGCGCGGCAGATGGATTCGCTCCATTTTTCCTTTCCCTTGCGGGTATCATAAACCATGGTGGAAAAAGCGGAATCCCTGGTCATAATAAAGTTCCCGGTACACCGATGGATCAGGTACTCTTTGACATCCAGCCATTTATAAGCTCTTCGGAAGTTTTCCGGTTCGTGGTTGCGGATCCAGTTGTATTTCCAGACGGGATCCTTCACGCTGGTGGAAGCAGCGCCTGTCAGTATCATGCTGCGAACAAGATTAACCACATTCAGCCCCTGCACCCGCAGCCCGCGCTGCATGCCATTCTGCAATTCCTGTCTTGCCCGCTGATCCATATAGCTCATGGGCCGGTGCACCGGTGTTCCTTCCTCATCCACCAGAACAAGGCCTTGCATCTGGGAGCAGAAAGACAGTCCTTCCACGGCTTCCTTGTTCACTCCCGTTTTCTTCAGGACTTCCTCCGTTGTAACACACATGGAAGTCCACCACTGGTCCGGATCCTGCTCTGCCCCGCCGTCGGGCATCAGGAACAGATCATATCCCATGCTGGCGGACCCCAGAAGATTTATCGTTTTGTCTACGCCGAACAGACAGGTCTTAACACCTGTAGTACCGATGTCATATGCAATGATCACGTTCATTCGACTCTCTCCTTCTCCGTCGGTCTCATCCGACAGAAAACGCCTGCCGCACAAAAGCCAGTGCGGATGCAATCAATTCTTCCTCATTCTTTTCCGGCCCTTTTCCTGCGTACAGCAGATGGCGATGACGGTAGTACTGACATGCGATGGTGAACTGGACCATCATCAGAATATCGTCAAACAGCATGGCAAGATATCCGGCATCAATCTCTTTTCTCACCTTACCCTCATCCTGATAAGCGGAGATGATGGTACGGTAAGTTTCCGCGGTCTTGCCTTCGATCTCTCTCACCAGCTGTTCGGCAAACTCGCCATCTTCAAAACAGGTGATCCGGTGATACAGGATCACCGTCTCCGGATGTTCCCGGGAGAATTCCACGGCCGCACGGATAAGGGTCTCCGCGTTTTCTTCCGGATCTCTTCCTGCATCGATCCTGGCCGTAAGTACTTCATCCAGGCTTTCCAGCGCATGACGGACACATGCAAGGAAGAAACTGTTTTTATCTTCGTAATATTTATACAGAACTCCGATACTGACTCCTGCCTTTTTGGCAATGACATTCACATTTGCCTTGTCGAGGCCAAGTCTGGAAAACTCCTGGATGCCGGTCTGCAGGATCTCCGCCTGCTGTTCCGGCGTCAGTTTTTTCAGCATCCGGGCTCACTCCTTCAGTTTGGAATACTTTCTCTCATAGAAAATCTTCTGCAGGGATGCATCCAGATAGGAGACCCGGAAATCTCCTCCGACGGCATTCTGATATAACGCCGTATAGGCACCCTTGATCAGGATCTGGGCTCTTGCTTCCGCCTCTTCCTCATTCGGGCCCATCACCAGTGCGCCGTTTCCGCCCAGAAGCACCATATGATGCTTCAGCAGAAGACGGGATACGTTGGGATCGTCCGGCTTGTGGACCCAGGGGACCGAATAGCCGGTGATCTGAGCCACGTCATCCAGCACTGCCGGCATCTCTCTGCCCATCAGACTGTAGGTCACGACGGCGGGGTGCGTGATATGCCGTACACATCCCGCATCATGGGACATATGATACACGTTCCAGTGCGTGCGGTCAGAAACAGACTGGGTACGTTCCTCCTCACGGATCAGGTATTCCCCGGTCTTTTTGTGGATCAGGATCCCCCGTGATGTACGGATGCTGCTCCCCAGATCTTCCGGGGATTCCGCATCGCCGTATTTTCCCCGGCAGAGGCCTTCCGGATCTTTTTTCTCATAAAGGTTTTTCATGATCTCTTCCAGCATGAGGACGCGGCGCATCGTCTGTTCCTTATCTTCTCCGAAGATCAGCGCACCGTGTGCACGCATCAGCATGCTGTTGCTGGCAAGGTTCTCTTTCAGGCATTCCGCCACTGCTTTTTCCAGCATCTTGGTGGAGGACATACCATAGCCCGCGCATGGAACGGTATTGCCGAGTTCGCGTACATGCTCATCCTCCCACAGGACCAGATCGCGCCCTGCGATGCTCACCGCAGACGCCATATACTGATGCGTATGGATGATGTAGTCCACATCCGGACGCTGCCGGTAGATCTCGGCATGGACCTTTTTCTCACTGGACGGTTTATACTTCCCCTCCCAGCTCATATCCTTCAGATGCAGAAGAGTAATGTCCTCGGGGGTAAGAACGTCATATCCCCGCCCGCTGGGAGTGATCAGGATCGTATCTTCCCCGATACGGGCACTGATATTCCCCCATGTGCGGATCGTCAGGCCGGCTCGGAGCAGATCCAGGCCGGTCTCCACGATCTTTTCTCTTGCCTGCTGTTCGGTATATCTCATCTCTTAAACCTCGATTTTTTCGCACTGTGCCAGCACGCGGTCAAACCGCGCAATAACATCGTCAATCATCGCTTCGTCATAGGCCGCGCTGGTGTACAGACGGGAACCGGCCAGAGTGATCATTCCCTCTGCCATATATGCCGCACCCATGTGCTGCATCTCTTTCTGACGGATCCCGGTCTCCTTCAGGATGGTTGGGATCTCCCAGGGCTTTTTCCAGTTGATGGCGTAGTGCATGGTTCCCGCATTGTCCAGATGGCAGATGGAACCCTGGTTGAACGCCACGAAGGGAAGGTTGTATTTCTTGATGGATTCCTGCAGTCCGCGGGTAAGTCGGTCGCCCATTCTTCCCGCTTTTTCGCAGGCGTTGGTCTCCTCGATCTCACAGAGGGTGAAGTAACCGGCGCAGCAGGAAATGGGAGTTGCCGCCATGGTACCGCCGCACAGCGCTTTGTGTACTTTCTTGCCAGATGCATCCAGACCGGCTCCGAGATATGCCATGCAGTCCTTATGTCCTCCGACACCGCCGGCGCCGGGATATCCGCCTGCAATGATCTTTCCGAATACCGTCAGATCCGGATCGACACCGAAATAGCCCTGTGCACCGGAAACGCCGATACGGAATCCGGTCACGACCTCATCGAATACCAGCAGAGCGCCGTACTTATGGGCCAGCTCTTCCACACCTTTGACAAACTCTTTGGAGACCGGACGGGTACCGGATTCCGGGCCCACCGGCTCCAGGAACACTGCCGCGGTGCCACCGTCCAGCCGATGCTTTCTCAGCTTCCGTTCCAGATCTTCCAGGTCATTGGGGAAGAATTCGTCCGTATGTTTGAATACGAAGTTGGGAACACCACGGGACTGGATCCCCTTGGTGCCGGGAATGCGGATACCGTAGGCCAGCTGATCTGACCAGCCATGATAGGCACCGCCCATTTTCAGGATATTCTTCTTACCGGTCTTCAGTCGGGCGATACGGGCCGCCACCATGCAGGCCTCCGTGCCGGAACCCAGCATGCGGAACATCTCCACAGAAGGCACGCAGTCGGAGATCTTTTTCGCCAGTTTGTACTCAAATTCATGGAACAGACCGGTGGACGGTCCACAGGTGTTCAGAAGGTCGATGACCTGAGCGCGTACCGATTCCGGATTGCTGCCAAGGATCGTAGGACCGCCGGCCTGAAGAAGGTCGTAATACCAGTTGCCGTCACGGTCATAGAGCTTTGCCCCGTCCGCCTTATCGATGACGATAGGAAACGGGTAGTTGAATGCCAGATTGTGCTGAACTCCCCCGGGAATGATCTCCTTCGCCTCAGTGATCAGTTCCTTGGACTTCCGGCATTTCTTCTCGAAATAATTGTCCACATAACCCTGAAGTGCATCCCGGTTAATGGAATAGACCGGAGATTTCTTCAGCTCATCCAGCTGGCGGGTCACTTCCGCCGCATCCAAATATTCATCAATGGCAAATCCGTTGTACGCCATAACAAGTGCCTCCTGGTACAAAATTTCGTGAGTCATCGCTCACGTCTTGATTTGAATGTACCATCCCCCTTGTTCTCTGTCAATCTCTATCGGGTGAAAACCGCAAAAAAAATGTAAAAAAATACCGGAAGAGTTTCTTTCGATCCCCTTCCGGTACCCTTCGCCGCAGCTATCCCCCCAGTGCCGCGGCGGCGCGTCGTATCAAATTCAGTATGCCCCGTGCCAGTATTCGGTGCTGACGGTGACCCAGTCGGCATCGTTGCGGGACGGATAAGTGTCACTGTATCGTTCGACCCTTTCCAGCAGGCGCAGATACGCTTCTGCCGAGGAAAAGGTCGCGTCCAGATTCACCCGGTCAGACCGGCTGGACCACAGTTTTATGAGATCCGGCATCAGGCCGTAATGGGCCATCTTCCGGTTGTCATTCAGATCAAAGGTTCGGTTTCCCGTCTTCTGCCTTGCAAAGCGAACGTCCTGGACCTTGCTGCTGTAAACGCCGGAATGCAGCGCCGTAAAGCTGCCGTCGTCGTAATTCACCGGCGTATATTCACTGCCGGATTCCTCCAGCGTCGGAAGCATACATGCCCCATTGACATCGGTTGCATAGGGAACGCCGACGATCAGATCGTCCGACGGATCACTGTTGGTATTATACCAGGTCGTCGGTACTTCGTAAGGTCCTCCATATCTCTGGTATTTCTCATTGTTCAGGAATGCGGAGGTTCCCCGTCCGCCCTTGTTCCGGGCGCTCAGATCGATCATGAATTTCAGATAATCCGAGGCACAGATCTGGTGACCGTTAGTCGTCTCAATGGCCATCACCGAGATCAGACCTCCCAGCTGCATGACTTTGATCATTCTGGGAATATCCATCTGCTCCCAGGCGTCCTTGTAGTGAGGCGGATTCATATCCAGGATCCGCGTATGGGATGCGATGAGTCCGGGATATTTTTCCTCCCAGCAGATATCCAGAAGCTTGTTGAAGGATTTATCGCTGAGATGATCCACCTCAATGAGAAACTTTCTCTGGATCATCTGACGGATCAGCCATTCTCCCGTTCTGGTAAGTCCTTTGGCATTGGCCGAGCCGGTAGCTCCTTCATCCAGTGTTGCCAGAGGCTCCGTATAGAACACCCGGTTGTTGGGCGAGGATTCGCTGGTGAAGATGGTTCCTCTCTGGAGGAAGTTCATTACATCGAACACAGCACCCTGGTACAGCTGGCAGCCTCCAAAACCGTTATCCAGTGCATGGATGGGGAAGAAACTGCGGATTCCGAGATTCCAGATCTCATCCATCTGCTTTTCAATGTTTGCAAGCCCCTGATCACAGGCCTCTTTCGAGATCTGCCCGGCTTCATACTGTCCCAGATAATCCTGCTCACAACCGAAGATCGTGTCTTCTTCGATTCCGAGAAAGACCGCCATCTTGCCTTTGCTGATCACTTCTCTTGCCTGAGAAGCATTGGTACAGACGCGGAACCATCCCTCTCCCGGACCGCCGCACTGGGCATCGATATAATCCTGCATGCTGTTGATGTACTGTACCTGCTTGCGGACCGCTTCCATATCGTCTGTGGTACCGCCCTTGTAGGGAGGCAGTGCATTCATCAACTGTCCCAGCGTCTCATTG
>CAJOQP010000030.1 GCA_905236515.1 uncultured Oscillospiraceae bacterium
GATTGAACACGATTTTGTTTTTGACCCTGGAAAGGTCTTTCGGTACCGTTACATACGCCATAGGCGCGTTGGTCTCGAACGATCATACAGCGGGGGAGAGATCGCCCGGGACTTCTCCTTTTCTGGATTTCCCCCTTAGTGTGCCTGAAACAGGCTTCGGCTGAAGGTGCCTGTGCGCATGAGGCTGTAGCATAGGACCACCGTACAGATGATGATCTGAAGCAGGGCCTGCCGAAGATCCTCCGAATACTGGATGGACGATACCATGGCCGCATAGATGCCAACACAGAGCATCATGAGGAAGGCCTGGAATGCCAGTGCGAACAGGGATTTGAAGTAGTTGGTTCCAATCTGCCCCCACTCCCGGTTTCCCACCGTAGCAAAAGTCACGGGAGCGACGGAAGTGTACAGATAACACTCGATCATACGGCCGTAGATCACCACGGTTATGACGATGGAGATCACTGTCATACAGAGCTTTGCGGCAGTAGATTCGATCCACAATGTTAACAGGGGCCCAACTTCCATGCCCTGCAGGGTCTCGTCCATCTGCGCCAGAAGATCCTCGATGCTCACCTGTGTCTCGCCGGAGATGACGTGGGCTGCCGCATTCGCCAGATACTTGCCCAGTTCAAAGACTGCCATGACGATGGCAGGGGTGTTGCTGACGATCCATACGGCGACCCACATTTTGACGAAATACCGGAAAAACATCCAGGTATCCACATCGTGGAGATTGTTGCGGTCGGTGACCATGGTGATAAGTTCATAGCACAGGACCGCCGTGATGATCATTCCTGCGATGGGGACCATGACAGTCTCGGACAGGCTCTGGATCATGGAGAAGATCCCACTGTTCCATTCCTGCGGAGTCTGGCCTACCTGTGCGGCGATGTCCCCAGTCTTTGCGTTGATGTCTGAGAACATCGTGGTCAGATTGGAATTGATGGTGCTGATCAGTACGTCCTTCAGCCAGGTCTCGATGGCATCGAAAATGCCAGAAAACATGGATCAGCGCCTCCTTTCCGTCAGCCGAACAGGTTCTTCAGCAGTGGGATCAGGGTCGTTCCGATGAGGATGATGCCACCTCCGCTCATCAGCTGTTTGATGCCCTGGCTTCGTGCGCCGGGGTTATCGGAACCGTAGCCCTCCAGAAGGTTGATGCCGCCCCAGACGCCGAGACCGGCACCAATGGCGATGACAAGTGTTTTCAGCACTTCAATTGCCTGTGGAAAAAACGTCATAATTCTTTGCTCCTTTCTTTTCTCTTCAATTGGTTGTGACGATCAGGGAAGAGGGGGCCTGTCACGGATGCGGTTCATGGTTCTTCAACTCCTTTCCCGGCAGTCCACGACCTGAAGCGGTTCGTTCAGACGCAGCTTCAGGTCATGATGGGACTGTTTCTTTAACAACTGTGCAGGATCGAAAAGATTTTTACTGCTGCTTTCCGCCAGTTCGGCATACCGTGGGTGAGCGGTGATGTCATACTTGTCGGACAGAAACGGCCGGACACCGCGAAGCTGAAGGATGCACTTTCTTCCGTCCATCACGGCAAGCTCGTCTCTTGTCATGAGTGGCTTCCCGGTCTTCTGGAAGCTGGTTCCGAAGCTTTCACTGTTTCCCCGGTTCTGTGAAGTGTTCTGCAGATCGATAGTTTCCTTTCCCAAGGCTTCGGAGATCTGTTTAAGCGTGGATTCTTCTTTCCCGCCTAGGAACAGGTGGCTGTCACAGTTTCCAAGGATGGTCTCGGAGGAGTCCTTGTACATGGTCTTCAGCTGTGACACGGACTGCAGAACGATGGATGCAGAGATCTCTCGGGACCGTATCGTGGCGATGAGCTGATCGAAGTTGGGGATCTTTCCGATGTTTGCAAACTCATCCAGAAGCAGCCGAACATGACAGGGCAGACGTCCGTCTGGACGCTGATCGGCCCGATAACACAGTTCATAGAACAGCTGGCTGTACAGCATAGCTACCACGAACCGAAACGTGGAGTCGGTATCCGAGATGATGATGAACAGTGCCGTGGGCTGATCCCCGATGGTATCCAGATGCAGCTGATCTTCTGACATAAGGGAAGCCAGCTGAGGGATGTCGAAGGGGGCGAGTCGTGCGCCGCAGGAGATGAGGATGGATTTCGCAGTTTTGCCGGCACTTTGCTTGAACTTACGGTACTGCCGTACTGCGAAGTGATCCGGATATACTGTTTCCAGATCTGCGAACAGAAGATCCACGGCATTGACGTAGTCTTCATCTTCCTCCTTCACCTCCAGCGCGTTCAGCAGTTCCAGCAGCGTGGAGATGTTCTGTTCTTCTTCCGGTGCCTCATACCAGATGTATCCAATAAGGGCGGAGTAGAGCAGTCGTTCCGCCTTCTCCCAGAACCCATCCGATGATCGTTCTCCCTCTGACTTGGTGTTCTCGATGATGACATTCACCAGCTTCAGGATGTCGGTCTCACTGTGGATATACTGAAAGGGATTGTATTTCATGGACTGTTCCAGGTTGATTAAGTCGAAAATAAGGACTCGCACGCCGTGGTCGGAGAGCATTTTTCCGCAGGATCGGAGTAATTCACCTTTGGGGTCAGTCAAAATGTAGCTGGTTTTCGGGGCCATTTGCATGAGGTTCGGTTTTATATAGAATCTCGTTTTGCCGGAACCGGATCCGCCAATGACGACTACATTTTTGTTGCGGTCATACTCCGGCTTGCCCAGCCGGCTGCGCATGGTAAGGGACTCCGTTTTTGTGAGGATGATGTTTTGCTGTGGATCCGGGTCGATAAATGGCGCGATATCCTTCGCCGTGCCCCAACGAGCGGAGCCGTATTCTTCCCCGGTACGGAATTTTTTTCGGGATGCCTGTTTCTGCCTAATAAGCAGCAGTGCCAACAGGGATAGACCGATCCCGACGAGCAGATCCATTATGTCGATGCTGAAGATGGGAAGTCGGAAGGCAAGGTGCATGTTTTGGAATGTAAGCCCGAGCCGGGACAAGAACGTTCCACCGGTACATCGCTGATACAGCCAGGACATCTTGTTGCCAAAATAGAAGAGGATCAGATAGGGGAGAACCTGCAGAAAATGGGAGAGGAGATCCTTTTGGAATTTCTTCATCATAGGACCTCCTCCTTGTATTTCTTCACTTCTTTGGTGCGGCTCTTCGCACGATCCCGTTTCTGAACAATGTCTTTCTTCTGCTGCAGACGGTCCCGAATGGATTCCCGGGGCCGGTCGTCCCGTTCTTTCAGATCATTCCGTGCATATTCCTCGAACGCTGCCGTCATTACATCGGCATCGCGGGCTTTAAAAAAGACAAGATACACAGGAGGGTCCTGGCTCTTGTCTTTTTTCAGGCTATAGTCAATGTCATATTTTCTGGCGACCCGTTCAAAGTCTGCAATATTATCTTCCGATATCTTGATATTAGATAGTTCTGCACCCTGATCCATGAGAGCCCTCAGACTCTGTTTTCCTTCTGCCTTCGAATGACCACTTGTGTTGGTAAAGATACGATCCTGAAATCGTTTCTCTTTTTCCAGGAAAAACTGAATGCTGCGCTTCAGGATCTCTGCAGACATCTGACCGCCGTGGACCATAAGCACGACGGTGCGTTCGCTGGATTCATCCTGCATGGGACTTCACCTCCGAGGAACCGAGTATCTTTCGTGCCTCCTGAAGACGCCGGGTGATCTGGTCCTGTCGAAGCTCCTTGAACTCGAATACTACCGGGGAGCACATTTCCCGGATCCGCTGGTTTGTCTTTGTCACTAATGGATCGATATGCGATTCCTTCATGGTAGAGACACTGAGGTTGGTTGCCACGATCATGGGCTTTCCGGCGGAAAACCGACGATCCACGATGGCATACAGCAGACGCTGGTAATAGGGAGAAAGGCCTTCCGGATCATAATCATCCAGGATGAAAAGATCATAACGATCCAGTTTTGCCAGATAATCCTCCAGATCTTTCCCGTGTAGATTGCCGAGAATGGTCAGCAACTGCGGCAGAGTGGTCAGCATTACCGGGACACCGTTGTCGATAAGCGCGTTGGCAACACACCCGGCAAAAAAGGATTTGCCGGTACCGGAGGCTCCGGTCAGAAGGATTCCAAGGTTTTTCTTTTTGCACTCCTCCCACTTGCTGACGTACCGTTTTGCAATGTCCAGCCGGGAGTCGATGCGCCCGTTATCATTTTCAAAAGTATACTGCCGTGCCTTCTGGTTCAAAATTCCGGTGGAACGCATGGTCTCCGCCCGATAACGTGCTTGCTGTTTTCGATGAGATGCTTCTTCTTCATCCCGTTCCTCGGTCTGGCACTTACACAGACAGTTCATGGTATAGGTCTTAGTCTGATGCGTGATCCGCACTTGCTTAGGCGAATGACATTTTCCGCAGTAAACCAGGCCGTCCTCGCCACAAACATAGTCTCCGGACTGAATCGTCAGCTTTTCATCCGTGAGGATCTTGTCTTCCCGGATATCTGTATAGGTCATAAACATTCCTCCGTTTCATAATGCTCCTCATGACGAGGAGCCGTGGTGTTTTTCTGTTCCCGGCGGTACCAGCTTCGAATGACGGCTAGGTGATTCTTGTATCTGCGTCCACTGGCAGCAATGTATTCCGACAGGGCTTCGATACGTTCCTCATAGTCCCGTGGGAATTCTTTCTGCAGCGTTTCATACTCCTTCCTGGAAAGACGGACGTTGGCAAAGGCACCGTAGGTGTCCTTTGTCTCATTTTGCTCAGTCTTATTTCTATAAGTTTCCTTATTATCAGTATCCTTAAAGTCGGATTTTCCGATGTTTATAGGTCGTTTTTTCGGACTCGATAACATCGGATTTTCCGACTGGACTGGGTCGGATGTTTCCACCAAGTCGGTACTTCGACCCGGTGGAATGAAACTTTTTACATAGATGCGGTCCGGAATGCCGGGACCCTGGTGCTGTCGCTGGATGAGGCCGATACCTTTTGGCGTATCCAATTCCGCCAGCAGGTGGATGGCCTTATCATGGCCGCAATGGAGCTGGTGCTCCACTTCCTTTACTGTGAAGATAATGAATGCCCGTCCTTCCTCATCAAACCAGTCGTTCATCAGGGACAATTCCAGGCGATCCAGGAACAATCCATATAAGAGCTTTGCCTCTGTGGAGAGGGGACGGAAGATATCATCTTCCATTAATAGTTTTGGAATGCGGTAAAAGCGGTAGTGTTCCAGCCCGTCCCGATGGATAAACTCAAACATCGTCCTCGTCGCAGTCGATGATTTCCATGTTGAGAATGTCCCCATAGTCCATGATCTCTATTTCATCCTCCGAAGGGTCGTAACTATAGCAGTGTCTCCAAACAAGAGCGAGGACTGCAGAATCCATGAGTATGTTAATGAGAGCAAGACATATAAACAGTTTTTCAATCATTATGAACACTCCTTTGCTTTGGCGAGTTTGGTCAGTTTTTCATAATAGGCATTGAGTTCACATGTCGGGACGGCTTCAATACAGTCGGTCAGGAAATCTCCAATATCCCGGACCCATTTCCGCTCGGAATGTCTTGGAAGATAAGAATCCCAGACAAAGGAGGTGAGCATTAAAAGCTCGGTGTCTGCAGGGAAGATCACGAGCCGACCAGAAGAGCGGGCGATTTTGTTGAAGCGTTTAAGCAGTTCTCTGGCGAACATCTGAATATCTCTTGGATACGGTCGCTCATAACCGATTTTACATAGGGCATCCGTAAATCTCTGATAGTTCAGGTCCGTCAGGGCAATCGTCATGAACATAGTGCCAGCCTTGGAGTCAATCAATGGGATCACCGTCTTTCGAGGAACTGAGATCGGGAAAAAGATACCGGATATGCTCAAATTTTTCTGTCAGCACTTCTGCAAGCTCCCAATAGGGGAGTAATTCTGAGTAGTCGTGCAGCACATCCTGAATCTGGACAGTTAGTGTGCGATCCAGGAGGATGCTGCGTGTCATGTTCTCATCATTTTTTTCCGCTGTGCTTACAATACGGGATAGCAAAAGATCCAGCTTCTCCGCATAGTAATCATCGAATAACGTTTCGTCACGCACTTCCGCAATACAGCGGAGAAGTGCAAAATAATAGGTGCGGCTGAGAGTAAGCTTTATTACAGGGCC
>CAJOQP010000031.1 GCA_905236515.1 uncultured Oscillospiraceae bacterium
TATCCTCCGTGAAGGAGAGGATATCACGAAAGGCAGCCGTTTCTGGAACAGTTTTCTGAACAATGCTACCGTGTATTCCAGCTCCTACGACGGCATCTTCGCTGCGGAGAGCAAGGTCATTCTGGAGCTGTCGCAGGAACCCTGCATCATCGTGGGGCGCAGTGCCAATCATGTTCTGAGGGAAGCGGGAATCCCTGCCTTTCATGTGTTTCTGTATGCGGATCTGGAAAAGCGGATCCAGCGGGCAGCCGAACTGGGCGACAACGGTGATATGGATCTGCGGAAGTATGTGCAGCGTCGGGACACCATGCGTGAGACATACTGCAAGCTTTACACCGGCTCGGAGATGAGCGACTACAGCCATTACCACATCTGTCTGGATTCCGGTTTCCTGGGACCGGACAAATGCGTGGATATCATCGCAGATATTCTTCAGAAGAAATGAGTGCTGATTTTCAGACCTCCGGCAGATCGATCCGCTGGAGGTCTTTTGTCATGTATACAGATAGAAACAGTGGGTTGTATTGCTCATCCAGTAGAATGAAACCGCTGCCGAAAAAGGAGTAGAGGCGGAACCGCTTTCGTACAGAACCATGAAAGAACGATTTATTCAGAACTTTAATATACGGGATCTTCTGGCCGGTGTCATCGTGGCGCTGGTCTCCATTCCCATCTCCATGGGATACTCACAGCTGGCAGGCCTTCCCATGATCTATGGCCTGTACGGATCGCTGTTTCCCATTCTGGTATTCGGACTGTTCACCTCATCGAAAAACTATGTGTTCGGTGTGGATGCTGCACCGGCGGCACTGGTAGGTGGAATCCTGGCAAAACTGTCGGTTGAGAACAGCAGCGCTGCGGCCATGGAGATCGTTCCCATGATCACTCTGATGACAGCCTGCTGGCTGATCATTCTGTATATTCTCCGGGCGGGAAAAATCGTCCGGTACATCTCCCAGCCGGTGGTGGGAGGATTTGTCACCGGTATCTGCGTGGAAATCATCCTGATGCAGATCCCAAAACTGTACGGAGGCGATACCGGAACGGGGGAACTGTTCCATCTTCTCCGGCACATCGTGACTTCGGCAATGTCCTCCTTCAACCTTCTGTCTTTGATCCTGGCGGTCTGTTCCATTGCGGTGATCCAGCTGGGGAAGAAAAAGTGGCCGCGGTTTCCCATGTCCGTGGCCGTGATGGTGGCGGGAGTTCTGCTTACCGTGCTGTTTCACGTTGACCGCTACGGAGTGCGTCTTCTGCCTGCCGCGCAGCCGGGACTGCCGAAACTGATGCTGCCCGGGCTGGGAGGGTTCGGGTTTACGGATCTTGCCGTATCCGCGCTGACCATCGCCGTGGTGATCACCTCTGAGACCCTGCTGGCCTCCGGAGGATTTGCCCGGGAAGACGGATACCGTCTGGATAACCAGAAGGAGATCCGTGCCTATGCCCTGGCAAACCTCGTGGCCGCCTTTACCGGATGCTGCCCGGTGAACGGAAGCATCAGCCGTACCGGCATTGTACGTCAGTTTGGGTGCGGCTCTCAGTGGATGAGCATCTCCGCGTTCTTCGTCATGGGGATCATCCTGCTGCTGTGTACCGGTTTTATCCAGTATCTTCCGGTGCCGGTGCTGGTATCCATCGTGGTGTGCGCCCTGTACGGCGCCTGTGAGTTCGATCTGGGACGGAAACTTTATAAGACAAGCAAGAATGAATTCTATATCTATCTGGCGGCTCTTTTCGGTGTGCTGATCTTCGGTACGGTATACGGCGTCGCCATCGGCGTGATCCTGTCCTTCCTGGAAGTGATCATCCGGGCAGTAGTTCCGCCCAAGAGCTTTCTCGGGGTCATCCCCGGGAAGACGGATTTCTATGATCTGGAACGGAACCGGGAAGCCAGGACGATCGAACACGTGGTGATCTACCGTTTCGGAGGGAATCTGTTCTTTGCCAATATCGATGATTTTGAATCGGATATCCAGGGGGCGATCCAGCCGGATACCACCACCGTGGTGGTGGATACCGGAGCGGTAAGCAACATCGATATCACCGCCGCGGAGCGCCTTCTGGAGTTTAATGAGGAACTGAAGGGACGGAACATCCGCTTCTATCTGGCGGGTCATTCCGGGAAAGTCAATGATCTGCTCCGTGTATACGGAGCGGAAGAACTGGTGCGGCAGGGGACGGTTCGCATGACCGTGACTCTGGCCCTGCGGGACGCGGGGTTCACGCCTCCTTATGTCATGGACGGTGAGGAACAGGAGACCCTGATCCGGCAGCGGCTCCGAAGTATTCTTCACACCATCCGGCCTCTGGATAATACCCAGGCGGA
>CAJOQP010000032.1 GCA_905236515.1 uncultured Oscillospiraceae bacterium
ACCCCCAAGCCCCCTGCAACGGTGGAGTACGAATAATCGCTCATTCCTCAGGAAGCCTTATTTTAAGCCATCCCTGAGATGCTCCAAAGGCGGCTGATACTGTTTTGATACTATTTTCACCGCCTGCGATTATAGAGAGACATGAAAATGCCCTCTGGAAACCACAAGTTTTCAGAGGGTATTTTTATGTCTCTTGTTTTGTATATGGACGCACCGAAGGGGCTGATACTACTTTGCCGTTTTCGATTTCCGCCACTGCCGGGCGGGCGTGAATTTTCCGCAGTCATCAGCAGTCTGGGGCCAGTTAAGTTTCCACTCCTGGTATTCCTCCCTGGTGATCTCGCCGGCGGCGAGCTGCTCCTTGCGAAGCTGCCATTCTTTCAGGAAACCGTCCAGAAGGTGATTACGAAAGCTCAGTGCCATATGTATCTCCGGAGAGTCCGGATCGGAGGTGTCCTTTACCTCATAGAGAGAAGTGCGCGGGTAATGCTCGTCCAGCTCGAACAGGGCATACATGATATCTTCCGCCGCATACAGATGGGACTCGAACAGGGAGCGATAATTTACATCCAGCACCTCTGCGATCTTCTTCAGAAGATCCTCCTTGGGAGTGCGGGTGCCGCTCTCATACTGGGCAATGCGAATGTCAGCGCTCTTCTCATCCAGGCCGGCGGCGATGCCAAGCTCCTTTTGTGTCATGCCCCGGAAATTGCGGGCGCGTTTGATACGGTCACCGATAGCCATTTGAAAACCTCCTAACTAAACATATTTGTATAAATGAATATAGCATGTGGAGAAGAGAAATGCAAGCAAAACTTAAACAAAAAAATTTAATTATTTTCCCGGTAAACCGCTTGACCTAAACAAAAATGTGTAGTATCATCAAAAACAAAGCATAAACAAATATGCTTAATAAAACTGAATAGCGTTCAAACCGGATAGATACCGCCATGACCTTTCTTTACGAAAGTGAGCGCGTGTCGGGTTGAGCTGATCAGAGGTAA
The DNA here is from genome assembly GCA_905236515.1 of uncultured Oscillospiraceae bacterium. Classification (GTDB taxonomy): domain Bacteria; phylum Bacillota; class Clostridia; order Oscillospirales; family Oscillospiraceae; genus UBA2922. Next base: position 1,005 of record CAJOQP010000032.1, read on the forward strand.
GGCCGACGCGATGACACAGCACCGAAAAGGGGATTTGCCTGTCAGATACGGGGAGAAGCAAGGAGCATCACATTTACCAGTTAATCAATGAAACAGGAGGTACACATGAAGAACACGGTATTTATCAGAGCAGAGGAGATTGCACAGGAACTGCAGATTTCCAAAGCGCTGGCCTACAAGATGGTCCACGACTGGAACGAGGCACTGCAGAAAAGAGGCTATACTACGGTTCGCGGTCGGGTCAGCAGAAAGTACTACGAGGAACAGATTTACGGGATGACAGGAGGTGAACAGCATGCCGGCGTATAAGGACCAGGAAAAAGGGACATGGTACGCATCCTTTTATTATGAGGATTGGAAGGGCGTACGCAAGAAGAAAATGAAGCGCGGCTTTGAGACCAGGAAGGATGCCCTGCAGTGGGAACGGCAGTTCCTGCTGCAGCAGTCGGCGGATCTGGATATGGAATTCGGAAAGTTCGTGGAGCTTTATATCACGGATAAAAAAGAACGGATCCGGGAGAATACGTGGTCATCCAAGGAGCACATCATCCGGACGAAGATTCTGCCGTATTTTAAGGATAAGAAGCTGAGCGAGATCGCCCTGCGGGATGTGATCGCATGGCAGAATCAGCTCCTGAACTACAGGAACGGGAAGGGAAAGGGTTATTCCCAGACCTATTTGAAATCCCTGCATAATCAGCTGAGCTGTATCCTGAACCATGCCGTCCGGTATTACGGGCTGAAGAACAATGCAGCCGCACTGGCCGGCAACATGGGCAAGGAAGAAAGCAAGGAAATGCTGTTCTGGACGAAGGAGGAGTATCTCAGATTTGCGGATGCGATGATGGATAAGCCGCGTTCCTATTATGCCTTCGAGGTACTCTACTGGACCGGTATCCGGGAGGGTGAGCTGCTGGCACTGACACCGGCGGATTTTGATTTTGAAAAAGGAACCCTGTCCATCAGCAAATCCTATCAGAGACTGAACGGCAAGGATCTTATTACGGCTCCCAAGACGCCGAAGAGCAACCGGGTGATACGAATGCCGAAGTTTCTGGCGGAAGAAATGCAGGATTATATCAAGAGCCTGTATGGCATTGAGCCCGATCAGCGTATCTTCGAGATGACCAAGCATTTCCTGCATCATGAAATGGACAGGGGCGCAAAGGAGGCGGGTGTAAAGCGGATTCGTATTCATGACCTCCGCCACAGTCATATCAGTTTGCTGATTGACATGGGCTTTTCAGCGGTGGCTATAGCGGACCGGGTGGGACACGAAAGCATTGATATCACCTATCGGTACGCACACCTCTTCCCGTCAAAACAGTCAGAGATGGCGGAGAAGCTGGATATACAGAGATCAGACAAGAATTCAGAAAGTGAGGATGAGGAAAATGGAAAAGACATTGGATAAGCAGGGACGCTGGCGCAATAAGACGGTAGCCTTCCGGGTATCGCCGGAGGAGGACAAGGTGATCGAGGCCAAGGTCAGGATGTGCGGGTTGACAAAACAGGATTATATTATCCGCCGTCTGGAGGAACGTCCGGTTGTGGTTATGGGGAATCCGAAGGTTTATAAGGCGCTGAGAAACCAGATGGCTGATATCCTGGAGGAACTGAAGCGTATCGGAACCGGCGACCCTGTTGATGATGATCTGAAGGAAATCATCCGGACAATGGCAATGATCATGGATGGAATGAAGGAGGAGTAAATGCAGCAAATTAAAATAACGACTGCCCTGGACCCGGCTGTTGGCGCAACCGCAGAGCAATCGTCAGTAAATATGTATGCAGAAAGTATAGCGGATCCGGGCCCGAAAAGCAATGGGAAAGTTGATGCGGCCGGCAGTGATGCCGTACTCCATACCGTCCATACCGGCTGTGTGGAAATCGACCGGCCGGATGATCGGGACGATGAGGAACTCTTCCGGTTCATGTGTCAGATGGCGGATCCCGGTTATCTCCCGACGATCAGCATGGCGCAGCTTTATGAGGAGGTCTATCAGGCCAGACCGCCGCTGATCGAAAACCTGCTCTATCCGGGCACCTACCTTTTCGTGGGTGCCCCAAAGTTGGGCAAGAGCTTCCTGATGCTGCAGATCGCCTATCATGTGGCAACAGGGATGACCCTATGGGAGTACCCGGCGCGGCAGGGAACAGTGCTGTATCTGGCGCTGGAGGATGATCCGCGCAGGCTGCAGGACCGTCTTTACCGGATGTTCGGCACGGAGTGTACGGAGCATCTGCATCTTGCGACCAGGGCCGATTCTCTGAACGGGAATCTCCTGACCCAGATGCGGACATTCATCGCCAGACACCCGGATACGAGCCTGGTTATTATCGACACCCTGCAGAAGGTGCGCGAATGCACTGATGACCGGTACAGTTATGCCAACGACTATGATGTGATCGCGAGGCTCAAGGACTTTGCCGAACAGGCCGGCATTTGCCTGCTTCTTGTACACCATACAAGGAAACAGCAGGCGGATGATAAGTTTGAGATGATCTCGGGAACGACCGGACTCCTTGGCGCGGCGGACGGTGCCTTCCTGCTCCATAAGGAAAAGCGGGCAAGCTGCGAGGCAGTACTGGATATCTCCGGCAGGGATCAGCCGGATCAGCGGCTGCATCTGAACCGGAATCCGGAGACGCTGATCTGGGAACTGGAGAATGCGGATATGCAGGTGTTGGGTGAAAAGCCGGAGCCGGTCCTTGCGGCGGTGGCGCAGCTGGTGACTGCGGAGCAGCCTGACTGGAGCGGGACGCCGACGGAACTTGCGGAAGCACTGGGCTCTGACCTCCCACCCAACAAGCTGACCATGAAGCTTGGGATCAATGCCTCCCGGCTTTTCAACGAGTATGGCATCAGCTTTGAAAAATACCGGACCCGCACCAGCAGGCAGATTACGCTTCACCGGAATGTGACCGGAGCGTGACGGTTGTGACGATGGTGACGGTAGATTTGAGAGTGGGCGGTCTCTATTTGACCGTCACAATCGTCACCATCGTCACAAGACTAAAGCTTAATCATTATTAATTCGGATAACTGATTTGGTTAGTGGACATTTTGTCCACCACCAGCAAGTGATCATTTTTGTCACTTGATTGCTCTCTATATGAGCGGAAAGGATTTGAAAATGAGTCTTACAAGAAACAGGCAGTTTCTGCTGAAACTGTCGGATCATGAATACGAAATGATACAGAAAAAGATGGCGCAGCTTGGCATCCACAACATGAGCGCCTACCTTCGCAAAATGGCGATTGACGGCCTGGTGGTGAACCTGGACATGCCGGCATTCCGGGAAATGTTGAAGCTCATGAACCGGACGGCGGCGAATGTGAACCAGATCGCGATACACTGCAATTCGGTCGGAGGCATTTCCGGAAAGGAACTGCAGGAGCTGAAGGATGCATACCGGGAGCAGGCGGCGCAGATCAAAAAGATGGTCTCTGAAGTTATCACATTGAAATCAATTCCGAGGGCGTAACATGGCGACAACGAGAATTATGCCGATGCACATGAATAAGGGAAAGACCCTGCTGCAGTCGATCACGGACCGGACAGATTACGCCATGAATCCGGACAAGACCGACGGCGGTCTCCTGGTCAGTGCCTATGAATGCGATCCGGATTCCGTAGAAGTGGATTTCCTTCTGGCGAAGGAACAATACCGGGCGATTACCGGACGTGAACCGAAAAACGGAAAGGATGTGATCGCTTATCATCTCCGTCAGTCATTCTATCCCGGCGAGATCACCCCGGAGGAAGCAAACCGTATGGGTTATGAACTGGCCCGGCGATTCACGGAAGGAAAGCACCAGTTCATTGTGGCGACGCACATTGACAAGGCCCACGTGCATAACCACATCATCATCAATTCCACTACGCTGGACTGCACCCATAAGTTCAACAACTATAAGGATTCCGCAGATAAGGTGCGGGATGTGAGCGACCAGCTTTGCCTGGAAAACGGCTATTCCATTATTACGGATCCGCAGGAAAAAGGCAAATCCTATGCGGAATGGGATGCGGAAAAATCCGGAAAAAGCTGGAAGGCAATACTGAAGAAAACGATAGATGGGATCCTTCCAGGCTGTCAGGATTTTGAAGATTTCCTGCGGCAGATGCAGGAGAAAGGCTACGAGGTCAAGCGGGCAAAATATATTTCGCTTCGTGCCCCGGGCCAGAAGCGATTCACCCGGCTGAAGACGCTGGGGAGTGATTACACAGAGGAGGCAATCAAGGCAAGACTGGGTGATCAAAAAACCGTAAAAGCAAAGGAGATCACGATCCTCGGAAGGACAGAATCCATGATAGAGGCGGAACGGAAAGTTGATCTCCTGATCGATATCGAAAAGAAACTGGCCGAAGGAAAGGGCGAAGGATACAGAATCTGGGCAACGAATCACAATCTCAAGCAGATGGCAAAAGCATTCAATATTTTACGGGAGGAAGACCTGCATACCGAGGAAGAAGTGGCTGCGCGGGCAGATGCGGCATCTGATGAATTTGCGCAGGCTTCCGACGAGCTGAAGGCCACGGAGGCCGAGATCCGGGAGCTGAAGGCACTGAGAAAACACATCACGAACTACGGCAGGACAAGGGACGTTTATGCCGAGTATCAAAAGAGAGGCAAGCCGGAGGATTTCTTTGAGGCACACCGGGCGGAAATCCAGATTCACCTTGCGGCCAAGAAGGCATTCGACGATTATAAGCCGAAGAAGGTTCCAAAGCAGAAGGCACTGAATGCGCGTCTTGATGAACTATTTGCCTTGCAGAAATCGCAGTATGAACGGTACCGGGCGGCAAGGAAAAAAATGCGGGAGTGGCAGGCCATCCAGCAGAACATTGACCATCTCTTCGACCATGAAGGGTCGAAGGAAAAGCATCGAGGCGTCAGCCGATGATGGAACAGATTTATCTGTTCGCGGGGTTTGGGGCTGTCCCAACAAGCGGAGAAATATATATTTCTCCATTGCTTGCTGCTGGCGACAGCTCCACTCCGGCGATAATGAACAACAAAGAACAGATTTCCTATGGTACAATGCAGGCAAAGTCAGGAGCGGCATCTGCAGCTTATGATGAAGTGTGTTGTGGGCTATGCGGTGCCGTTTCATTATTCATTTTGGTTTTGGCACAATGGCTGAGCGCCTTTTCCTGAATATTTTCCATCTTTGCATCAAGGTTGGCACCTATTCTTGCACATTCTAAAAGTTCTCTATCGATTTCCTGCAAGACACCTTCCGGCAAATTCTTTTTATATCGTATCTTATGTTCCGAGCTGGCCCACCAATCCATAGCGATTGTGCGCAGTTGGACCTCCACCTTTACAATACGTTTCCTGTCATGAAGGAAAATAGGTATTTCGATAATCAGATGGAGAGAGCGGTATCCGTTGGGCTTTGGCTTTTTAATATAGTCTTTTTCGGCAACAAGAACAATATCATCCTGCTTCAGCAATGCGTTTGCGAGCATATAAATATCTGAGACAAAAGAGCAAATGACCCGGACTCCCGCGATATCGTGGATTCCCTCTTCCAGATTTTCTGCTTTTAGAGAAATATTTCTGGCCGCAGCTTTTTCAAGTATACTTTCGGGCTTCTTCAGCCGGGTTTTTATGCTTTCTATCGGATTGTGATCATTCTGGAGGGAAAGTTCTTCACTAAGAACCTTAAACTTTGTCTCTACCTCCATCATGGCGCATCGATAAAATGCCATTAATTCCCGGTATGGTCCGGCATATTCACGAAGCATCTGCTTGAGAGCTGTATCAGGCAGCCCACTTCTTACAAAACTTGTAATCGCCGATGTACTATCATTCTTTCGTCCTGCAGAAATCTGTTCATACATTCTTATGCTCCTTTTTCCGGGATCGCGGCAGGCTGCAGTTTATTGCCGGCATTCTTTTTGTTCGATACGTTCTGCCCACATTCTATCGGCTGTCGGTTTCCAGTTTTTGGCATATTCCGTTGTTTTGGAGACGAGATGTTCCACACTTTCCGGTGACTGCATATCTGTAGAAGGAGCACCGGTCTCATGAACCATCCGTTTGATATATTCCGGGTTTTCCAGCATTGGGCATGGGCGGAACATGTTGTCGTTGAACGGCATGTTATCATGGTAAGCCATAAAGAGAGGACTTTGCAGGCATTCCAGCAGCGTTTTTTTTCGGATGTTCGCATTGGAATAGTGGATAAAGACGCAAGGATCCACATCACCGTTGGCATTGATGTGAAGATACCTTTTTCCGCCGGCAATGCAGCCTTCTACAAATTCCGCGTCATTCTGGAAATCCATGGCGAAAAGAGGCTTCGTTGCCCTGTACTGCCGGATCCGCCGGCAGACAAGTTCCCTTTGTTCAGGGGTCGGAAGCAGCTCCGGAACGGCATCATTGCCCACGGGCATATAATGGAAATACCAGATAAAGTAGGCACCCATCTCGATCAGCTTGTCGTAGTATTCCTCAGATGTAATGGAATCATAATTCGCGCTGGTATAGCAGGAGGAAATACCGTACGGAAGCTTATGCTCGTGCAGGATTTCCATGGCTCGCATTACTTTCCGATATACACCTTTGCCGCGCCGGCTGTCGGTGGCATCTTCAAATCCCTCCAGAGAAATCGCGGGGATGAAATTGCCCACGCGCAGCATTTCCTCCGCAAAAGCATCGTCGATCAATGTGCCGTTTGTGAAGGTAAGGAATACGCAATCATCGTGTTTTTCGCAAAGGCGGATCAGATCGGCTTTGCGCACCATCGGCTCACCGCCCGTATAAATGTACATGTATATGCCCAGTTCTTTACCCTGCCGGATGATGTCGTCAATCTCATCAAAGCTTAAGTTCAGCTTGTTTCCGTATTCGGCGGCCCAGCATCCGGTGCAGTGCAAGTTACAGGCACTGGTGGGATCGAGCAGGATCGTCCATGGAATGTTGCAGTGATATTCCGCGCGAAGCTTTTCCTGGATTGGCCAGCCAATCAGGCTTGCGTTGACAAAAAAGTTGGTGACGAGCTTTGTCATAACATTTTGGTCAATATCCCGGAACAGATGCAGAATATAATCGTGGTAAGGATGTTTCGGATTCTCTATAGCTTCACGGATTACCTTTCGCTGTCCGGGGAAATAATCTCCTGCGAACCGGTCCGCCCAGTCCATGAGCTTTCGCATGTTTGGCTCCGGATCTTTATATACATATTTGAAAGTCTGTTCAATTCCGAGTTTTTTTAAACTGTTTCCTAGATTCATGACAGATCCTCCCGTCTATTGCTTACAGTAATTATGTTTTATGGGTTGATTTGTGGTAACTTCGTATCTTCATGAATGTTTCTGCAGGCCTGCTTGTATGAATATATGTGTGGCAGCTGTTACAGTCCCCAGGGGGAATCCTCCCGGGAGGCAGCTTCCTCCGGATGAATCTTTGTAGGTAACTGGATGGTGATGACGGCTGTCAGTATATTGAGAATGCCTTCGGTCAGCAGTGCGGCGCCAAGTATCATGATCATTTTTGCTTCCACATCCCATGGGTGCGGGATCAGAAGAAAACTCAGGATACCGTTCAGGATTCCGGTAAATAAGATCAGCCACCAGGCTGATATACCAAAGGCTTTTGCATCCAGGGACATCTCAATCTTTGTAAGTGCATCCATCAGGATGGTAAGGCCCAGGATCGTACAAAGCAAATCCGCGGGCAGTTCTCCAGCTGTAAGCACGTAAAGACCGATTGCAGCGGCAAAAATGCCGGTTGCCAGTCCGTGCTGGAAGGCCAGACGGTAAAGATCTTTAGAATAATATCCCCAGATCTTGCAGCTTCCAAAGAGGATCAGCAATATGCCGGTTCCTGTTGTCATCTTCTGAAGCTGCGGTCCATTCCGTAAGAGCAGTATGCCTCCGAAAAGACAAAGACCTATGGAGAAAATGATATAGGCATATCTTGCTGCCTGTATTTTTCTGTAATGATTCACCGTGACCTCCTTTCTGTCTGCTTCTGTCATCAGCATAACTTCTCATTGCAAAAATAAATACAGACAAAGCAATACCCCGTGTCTGTTTACAGACAACGGGGTATTGGACGTTCTGAACCGTATTTGTCAGGAAAAAGTATGAATTCCGTTTTCGCAGCGATCCAGTATTTCTTCCATATGGCCGTTTTTCAATTCGCAGATGCGGCGGAAGCGCCTGTATGTTTCATCGCTCAGGCCTTTTCGAAGGTAATCCATGACCCAGCCGAAGAAGGTACTTGAGAGATGATCCTGCAAGTATTCGCGGTCTTTTGGAGATATCGTACGGTTGGCAAGGATCACATCCAGATACCGCTCTACAACATATTCACAGACACGCCACTGGGAAATTTCGAAACGTTCCCGGTCGGTGGAACGATAAAGATGAAGAACTGTCATTTTATGCTGCATCGCAAAACGAATGATGGCATCCAGGCATTCTTCAATCGTGCCAGGCGTAAGTTTTTCCTGTATGATATGGAGAAAATTCTCTGCGACGACTGCTTCCGCGAGTGCAGGAAGATCAGGAAAATAATAGTAGAATGTGTTTCTGTTGATGCCGCATTTCAGAACGACATCCTTTACTGTAATCTTATTGTACGGCCGCTCATCCAACAGCAAAATGAAGGCGGTCTTGATTTCATCTCTTGTATAGGCGGACATACTGACTCCATTGGCTTTGATGCCTCATACGCCTGGAAAACCTTTTAAATCGGCTCTGATGATCCGGACCGATTTTCAGCCTATCATATACACGGAGGCATTTACAAGCACTTTATAAAAATATCCATTTGGAGATCAGAAAAGAAAGAGCAAAACAGGCAGCGCCAAACAGAAGCTCGGATGGCCTGTGCCGTTTCAGCTTCACAGAGGACCAGCAGCTCAGCAAAAAAATGATCATAAAAACACTGGCGGCAGATGTACTTATCCATTGGAAACTTAAAATCACAGGGGCAATGCCGCTCGCTCCATGTCCGCTGGCCCGGATATGAAATCCCTTGTTAAGTATGGAAAGAAGCACAACACCTGAGAAATATGAGAAAAACATTGCCTTCATTTTCGGCATTCCCCACAGAAAGCCATACAGAAATCCCAGGGCATAGCCTGCAAGTGTGAAAAGAAATGCCATTTTCCGCTGCTTTTCCCGTGTATGCTCTCCCGGCATCCATTGAAATAAGGGATACGCCAGCAGAGGAAGTATGCTGAGAAACATGACTGCTGCCTGTAATTCATCGGGGCTTCGAAAAATATCATTTGTTTCAAAATATGCGGTAATCAGAAAGGCTGCAGCCGGAATGGGCGGGACTGTCAGGATACGTATTATTTTGGCAGCTTTAACCAGTGCCTGGTTTGGTGCTTGTTCTTTCAATGTATTTCCACCTCCGGTTAATGAAGACGGGCTTTTGAGGATTCGGTATTGGGGCATGGTTTCTGACCTCATCATAAGGCGAATGCTGGCTGCAATATACAGACAATTAAGGCTATGTGTTGAAAAATGCATGGTTTGACTTACGATATGAGGCCGCTTTTGAAGGAATCACATTCAATGAGTATAAAAAAGTCAATGTATGAAGCCGGTATCTGCGGATATTTTGGCTCCCAGTAACAATGCTTGAAATACCACGCTTTGCGTGATATTATATATGATATGAATACACGGGAAGAACTGATACAACTGAAAGAAAATAGCGGGATGAGCTGGAAAAAGCTCTCGGATTATTACGGGATTCCCTACCGCACCGTCCAGGACTGGTACATGGGAAAGCGCAGGATGCCGGAGTATCTGCTGCGGCTGATGATCTACAAGGCCGAGATGGAGAAGGCGGTATGTCTGGATGAGAAAGGTTTCACGCCGGCGGAGGAAAACTGAAATAAAGGGGCGAGGATGTGAAATCCGGACATACCGGGGAGTATTGTCTGAAAAAGGTCAGGAGGAATATCGCTATGTGTGAAGTGGCATTTTCCATACCAAATGAAGTGTTGTACGATACTAAGATGAGTAAGAATGACGCTGTTGCGTTTGCGAAGCGGGCTGTTGCACTGTGTTATTATACTCAAAACAAAGTATCACTGGGTTACTGTGCCCAGATTGCTGACATGTCAAAGGATGCATTTATCAGATATCTGGGGGCAAATAGCGTGTCCATCTTTCAGTATGATGATGAGCAGGAGTTTCTCGAGGAGATGAACAATGCGTAAAGTGATTGCGAATACGACTCCTCTGATCGCTCTTGCGGGAATTGGACAGTTGGATCTGCTGCGTAAGCTATATACGGAAATCACGATTCCAAGGGCAGTCAATCATGAGATCATAAGTGAACCGGCGAGAACGTTGGTTTCGGCCGCTGATTGGATCCGGGTCGAGAATGTTTTGGTTCCGGCAGGGAAATCCGCTTTCAGTTCCCGGCTTCACTCGGGTGAGATTGAAGTGATCATGCTTGCGCAGGAAAAGACGGCTGATCTGCTGATTATAGATGACAATGCTGCTAAGAAGACGGCAAAGTATCTGGGACTGACCGTTACAGGGACAATGGGTGTTCTTCTTAAGGCAAAGAAAGAAGGCTTTGTTCCGGAAGTTAAGCCGTTGTTGGAAGCGCTGATGAAGGATGGATTGTATGTGAGCCCGACGGTTCAAAACTATGTATTGGAACAGGCTGGAGAGGAATAAACTGATACTATTTTGATACTAAAAATCTGTGGAGCCTCTGGGAAAAGGTCATTTTCATAGATGAAGAGGCCTGAAAACCGAGAAAAACTAAACAAATAAGTTTAATAAAAACAACAACTTGTGGAGTACGAATAAATCAAAATCTGATTTCCATTATTCGGATTGATACCAAATGATTTGTAATAGCAGGCAGTATACGTATTGCCTGCT
>CAJOQP010000033.1 GCA_905236515.1 uncultured Oscillospiraceae bacterium
CTCACCCACAACAGCCAGCAGTTCCACGAACACCTTGGCTTTAAGGAAGTGGGTCGGTTCCGCAGATGCGGCAGCAAGTTCGGCCGCTGGTACTCCATGATCTGGATGGAGAAGATCGTCGGGGAACACACGGAGAAGATCGAACCGGTACGAAACTACCGGCAATAACAGAAAAGGCAGCGGAAAAATCCGCTGCCTTTTTCAGATGTTCGAGGTGATCAGATCTCGATTTTTGCGCCCATGAGTTTCGCAAACTCCCGGACGATGGCGGTGTCTCCCGGCCATGCGGGAGCGGTTACCAGATTCCGGTCCACCACCGCTTCGGAAGCATCCACGGGAACGAAGGTGCCGCCGGCCAGAGTCACGTCCGGACCTACGGCGGGATAGGCCGTGGCCCTATAGCCCTTCAGCACGCCGGCTGCCGCCAGCACCTGGGGACCGTGGCAGATGGCCGCCACCGGTTTTCCGGCCGCGAAGAATTCCCGGACGATCTCCAGGACCCGTTCGTTGAGACGGATGTATTCCGGCGCTCTGCCGCCGGTGATGAAGAGGCCTTCGTAGTCCTCGGTCTTCACCGCGTCAAAGTCCGCTGTCAGGGCAAAGTTGTGGCCCCGCAGCTCGGTGTAGGTCTGTTCGCCCAGAAAATCGTGGACGGCGGTGGCAACGGTCTCGCCGGCCTTCTTGTCCGGGCAGACGGCATCCACCTGATAGCCCAGCACGCCCAGCGCCTGGAAGGGGACCATGGTCTCATAGTCTTCGGTAAAATCTCCGCAGAGAAGCAGTACTTTCTTGGACATATGCGTTTCCTCCTGTTCAGATGATATGATCGATTGTCACGGCAGGATCCTGCCTGATCCCATTATACACCCGCCGGCGGAGGATGGGGCGGAAAAAATGTCAAATATTGCAAATCTCCGCCGGGCAAACTAAGATAGGAAAAAAGAACACTAAAACACAGAAAAAAGGAGCGATCACTGTGAAGGACCGCATCGTAAAACTGTTAAATATCTTCATGTGGGTGGTCATCGTCTTCTTCGCCGGAGACACCATCTACCGCATCTGGGAGCATGTCCGTTATCCGGAACTGGAGACCCTGCAGTCCGCCCCCTGGTACACGGATATCATCTTCTTCGGTATCGTCACCGCCGTGGTGGTGGGACTGTGTCTGCTGTTCCGGTGGATCATCCGAAAACGGGACGACTGAGGAGGAAGGATATGGAACGAAGGATTCTGCTGCTGGGTGATGAAAACCTGTACGATGTTTCCCGGGAGGTCCGGCGGGAGGAACTGCCGGAGATCCTGCGGCTGCGGGAAGACCTGAAAGACACGGTGCTGGCCTACCGGGCAAAATACGGTGTGGGCCGGGCCATCGCAGCGCCGCAGATCGGAGTAAAGAAACGGGTGATCTTCCGTCTTCTGGACACGGAGACCCTGTTTATCAATCCCGTGCTGGAGTTTCCGGATGAGGAACTGTATGAGGTGATGGACGACTGCATGTCCTTCCCGGGACTTCTGGTAAAAGTGCTGCGGCACAGAAGAGCCGTCATCCGCTACAAAGACGAGGACTGGAACGACCGGGAACTGCATCTGGAGGGAGACATGTCGGAACTTCTCCAGCATGAGTACGATCATCTGGACGGGATCCTGGCGGTCATGCGCGCCATGGATGACAAGTCCTACGTCATGAAATGGCCTGGTGTGCCGGCGGAAGGAGAGAATTGAGTCATGTGGGAACTGTATCGGAAATACGTCACGCCGCTGTATCTCACGCTCATCGTGTGCTGCATCTTCTACGGACTGTGGTACCGGGACATCGTGGATGACCCCGTCGTGCTCATGGGCATCTGGCTCATCCTCATCCCGTTCCTCGCCCTGTTCTACGGCATGGCCATGGGCATGGAGGAGCGGTACTGGATCTATCCCATCATTGCCGCAGTCACAGGAGTGCTGGTATATATCTTCACCGGCAACGACTGGATCCAGGTGGATCTCTACGCGGTGTACATGCTGGCGGGGTACTTTGCCGTGACCTGGCTGGGCATCGGAGCGAGACGGCTGTTCCGGAAAGCATTTGAGGAAGAGCAGAAGAACAACTGAGAATGGATTTCAGACAGTTTATCGAGGATACCGAAGGACTTGGAGTGCTGGGGATCCGGGTGACGGCAGAGGACGAGGAGTCGGAGTGGCTCTTTGAGCCGGATATCCGGCGGAACGTCTATTCCGCCGGAAAGAGTTTCGTGTCCGCCGCCGTGGGCTTTGCCGTCGAGGAGGGACTGCTCTCCCTGGAGGAAAAGCTCACCGACGTCTTTGCCGGAGTCCTCCCGGAGGAACCTTCGGAGAACCTGAAGAAGGCTACGGTGCGGGACACCCTCACCATGTGCCTCGGACAGCGCCGGGCCTGCCTCATGGCGGAGGAACGGACCTGCCTGAAGGAGAAGGACTGGGTGCGATACGCGCTGGCGCAGCCCTTTGAGGATGCTCCGGGCACCAGATTCGTCTATTCCAACGTGGGTGCGTATCTCGCAGGAGTCCTGATCCAGGAACGGGCGGGATGCGATCTGCTCACCTATCTGGAGCCGCGGCTGCTGGAGCCCCTGGAAATCGGGAAAACGGTATGGGAAGTGGATCCCCTGGGGCGCACCTTCGGTGCCAGCGGACTGTTTCTGAGCCTCCGGGAACTGCACCGGTTCGGCATGCTGTACCTGCAGAAGGGACAGTGGAACGGACGGCAGATCCTGCCGAAAGGCTGGGTGGAGGAGAGCACCCGGAAACAGGTGGACAACGGAAAGGAAGGCTACGGATACCTCTTCTGGCGGGAGCGGGAGAATGCCTATCTGGCGGACGGGAAGTTCTGCCAGTGGACCCTGGTGCTCCCGGACCGGAATGCCGTCATCTCCCTTACGGGAGAGGTGCGGGATCATAAGAACCTGAAGAAGATCCTGTACCGGGACATTGTTTCTCAGCTGAAAACGTGATACAGTAGACATAATATCTCTCATCATTAAGGAGAACACATCATGGCAAAAAAGAAACTCCTCACAGGCCTGTCGGTCCTGGTGTTCCTGCTGGCCGTTGCCGTCATCGTTCTGGCAGTGACCAACCGCGGTTATTCGGGAGAGTCCTTCGCTCTGGACGGAGAAGGATGGAGCGCCGAGGTCACCGGAGACGAGATGACGCTGGATCTTCCCTCCAATCCCAGCACCGGTTATTCCTGGGTCGTGACCGAGAAGACCAAGGTCTTTGCCACGGATTCCAATCAGTTCATCGCCGAGACCGGCGAGGAAGTGCTGGCAGGAGCCGGCGGCATCACGCAGTTCCACATCGCGGCACTGAAGGAGGGCGTCGGGACCATGACCCTGCAGTATAAGCAGGACTGGGAAGGCGGCCAGGTGGACGGCACCTATGATCTGACACTGACCGTCAGCCGTCATCACAAGAAATACCTGCAGATCGACAGCGTGAAATTCGTGAAGGTCGAGTGATCGAGCAGTACAGAAGAATACGAAACAAGCCGGAGCATCGCGGGATGCTCCGGCTTGATTTTTTTGTCGGTTAATCGGGCAGAAGACCGCCCTTGCAGATCAGGGGCTTGTTGCCGGGAGAGGTGGCTTCGCCCTCGATGGTTCCGTCGTCTGCGATCCAGACGGTGGAAGTGGTCTCACGGCCCATGATGTTGGTGGTGTAGACGAACTTATTGCCTTCGATGGTTCCGTTATCGAAGGTGTAGTTGTTGAAGGCTCCGCTGCCCTTTCCGTGGAACGTGGTGGGGGAGTCCAGAACGAAGTCCATGCGCATCTTCATCCAGATGGGACCGACCTTTACCTTTACCTGACTTTTGTATTCTTTTCCGATCTCAAATTCCATCGGGTCTGCTCCTTCCGTTTCGGGGGTGATGCATGTATCATACCGTATTTTCCTTCTTCTCTCAAGCCTGAGAGTGCCTGAAGATTTCTGAAAAACGTCACGTTTTGGCCGATTTCCCTCCTATATAGTGAGGGGACTTTTGAAAGCATCGGATAATGAAGCTGTTGTTCCGGTCCTGATCTGCGTCTCTTCAAACTTCACGAAAGGAGCTGCGCCGTGACGGAAACGAAACTTCAACCCAAACTCGGAATGACACTGCATCTTCCGGTCAGCACACTGGAGCGGATCGACCGGGAGGCACGAAAAAACAAAAGCAGCCGCTCCCGTTACATTCAGGATATGATCCTGGGTGTACAGGTAACGGACGGAAGGAAAAAACGAAAGGAGAGAAGGGAGTCTGTTTCGGAACCTCTGAAAGAAATCCGGGTATGCATCTCACGGGAGGCCATGGATTGTCTGGACCAGCTTGCCGGGGCAAGACACATGAGCAGGGCAAGATGCGCCCGGGAGATCATCCAGAGCAGGATCGTTGCCACGAACGTGTATTTCAAGCTGGACCTGGCGGAACTTCAGCCAGTTTTTGATGATCTCAGTATCATTGCCTCCAGTATGCAGGAGCTGGTCCTTCGTCCGGACCGCACAACAGAGGAAAAAGCGGAGAGCCGCATCCTGCAGAAGCAGCTGTTGTCCGAAATCCGAAAGATCCGCATCCGTATGGAAGAATGGGGGGATACCAGAATTGGCAATGCTCAGGCATCATTCGCTGAAGGGGAAGGACTACGGGAGCGTTCTGGACTATCTGATGTATCAGTCGGATGAACACGGAAGACTCCTCATCGACGAAACAGGAGAATACATCCCCCGGGAAGAATACTATCTGGAAGGGATCGGCTGTTCTCCCTTTGCTTTCGCCATTCACGCAAAGCAGCTGGCACGTCAGTACGGGAAAAACCGGGATCCGGGAGAAGTGTATCTTCAGCATTTCATCGTTACTTTCTCACCAAAAGACCGGGAAAAATTCCTGTTGGACGGAGAACTGGCGCAGCAGCTGACCCGGGAGTGGGTCCGCCAGTGCTTTCCCGGATATATGGGGATCATCGGGACGCACACGGACGGTCACTTCGGTTCGGGTAGCATCCACTGCCATGTGTATCTGTGTTCGATCCGATGGAGAGAGGAACCGTCCATGCTGCGGGAGCCTCTACGAACCCCTGCCGGCCACAAGTTCGCATACAGTTTCAGCCAGTATCGGGAGGCACAGATGAGACTTGGCAGCCTGTTCCGTCGTGAAAGCCTGGAAGATCTTGATTTTCGTACCAGAGCACCCCGATGGATCAGCAATGGGGAGTTCTGGGCTCGACTCAGAGGGCAGGAGGTGTTGAACCGACGGAATGGACAACTGCGAAGTGCCGGAGAACTGCCGGAGAAAGCAGAATTCGTCACGGAAAAAGAACGGATCCGCCGTGCCGTGGATGAGTGCGTCCGAGCATGTCCGGAAACTGCGGAGTTTCCGGAGCTTCTTCGGAGCCGGTTCGGCGTGACCGTTCTGGAAGAGCAGGACCGGTGGCGGTACTGCCTGAACGGAGATGAAAAAAGCTATTCCGGCCATACCCTCGGAATGAGCTATCGGAAGGATTCCGTGGAAAAACGCCTGGAAGCTCTCCGTCTGGGAAAGGAGGATCCGTTTCTTCCGTCTCCGGAACTCCGTTATGAGGAATACCCGATCTCCCGGGAGGATGTCCCACGTGTCCTGAATCAGCAGCATATCCGGGATGCTTCCGGGCTCCGGGCCCATATGGAGAAGCTCCGCGACACCATGAAGACCTGCCTTCGCATCCTTCCCAAATACCGTCAGATCTATGCCGATGCCTTCCGGGAATTCTGTGCCCGGCGCAATGAACTGCGGCGTCTGCGGGATCCCCGGCGGACGGAACGGCCCATCTCCTGGGAGGAATACCACGAGGAGATGATGCGTGCACTGAAAAAGCGGCTACACGCGAAGGAAGAATCAGAGAGCCTTTCGGTGGAGATCCGCGGGATCGAAGAAGGCCTGCCCTATCTGGAGGAGGTCCTGCCCCGGCTTCCGGAGCGTCTGGAACCCGAACAACAGCGGACGGTCTCCCGTTCCATTCCGGAGCGGGACGACCGCTGATCCCGGTACGGAAATAGTTCCGGCTGTGCATTGACATCCTCCCATGTCTGAAGACACGGGATTCCATTATTAGTGATGCATTGCATCACGAGGGGCATCACCTCAGCGGAAGAAACTCTTCCCTTTGGTTATAGCCTCTCTCTGTTTACAGAAGGTGATTGGGTATCCGGTACTGCAAGCAGTGCCGGACCCTTTCACTTTATCCTGAAGGGTGGATGTCTGCACCC
>CAJOQP010000034.1 GCA_905236515.1 uncultured Oscillospiraceae bacterium
AATCTTTCCAATGAGATGCTCATTGTCCTGCCTATCACAGTGATCAGCGCGATCCTGCTCCTGCGTTCCGGCCAGAATGCCAAGATCAAGGGAGATGCGGCGATCGCCATGATCTCGGTGGGAGCACTGGCATTCGGCTATCTCATTATGAACCTGTTCTCCACGTCATCCAATCTGTCGGGCGATGTGTGCAGTACGCTGTTTGGATCCACTTCCATACTGACGCTTACGGTCCGCGAAGTGGCCTTGTGCGCGGTACTTTCCGTTGCCGTTGTGGTGGTGTTTGTGCTGTTTTATCACAAGATCTTTGCTGTGACGTTCGATGAGAATTTTGCCAAGGCAACGGGGACGAATGCAGATGGATACAATCTGCTTATCGCTGTCGTTATTGCAGTGATCATCGTTCTTGCAATGAATCTGGTGGGTTCACTGCTTATCTCCGCACTGGTGATCTTTCCGGCGCTTTCGGCGATGCGTCTGTTCCGCAGTTTTAAATCAGTAACGATCTTTTCCGCTGTTATTTCGGTCATTTGCGCATTCCTCGGGATCCTCATTTCGATTCTGGGCGGAACCCCGGTAGGTTCCACCATCGTCGCTGTGGATGTGGCGGCATTCGGAATATGCTATCTGGTCGGAATGATCAAGGGAGGAAATTAAAAATATGAAAAAGTGGATATGTATACTGCTTTGCATCATGATGGTCTTTGCCATGACCGGATGCGGCTCGGATACATCTTCCGGAAGCGCCAAGAAGAATCAGTCCAATGGTGTAGAGCAGGTACTTCAGGAAGGAATGGCAGCAGAGGACGGTCGACAGGTCGGTGTGAATGAAGGTGCTCCGAAACCGGAGGTAAAAAAGGGCGATGACACGGTACTCAGCAAAACGGAAGGAATCGATGTGGATCTGACAACGCTGTCCAGCACCATGGTCTATTCCGAAGTATATAATATGCTCAGCAGTCCGGAGGATTATAAGGGAAAGACCGTCAAAATGGAAGGCCAGTTCGTAAGCTATCAAGATGCCTTTAAAGGGGTCAATTACTATGCTTGCATCATTATGGATGCCACGGCATGCTGTTCGCAGGGACTGGAGTTTGTTCCAGCGAAGAATCTCTCCTTTCCGGATGAATTCCCTGCAGATGGGGATATGATTACGGTGATCGGCACGTTCGATACCTATATGGACGGCGATTACGAATTATGCACTCTGAGGAATGCAGAATTTTCAGTACAATGATACAGAAAGATACCATTTGTGTTTGTGAGTGAGCACAAATGGTATCTTTTTTGATTTCTTGTCAGCTGTTTTCTCTTGCCTGAGAAACAAACCGCTTTAGTTCCTCCAACCGGGATTCCGCAGCGCGCCGGCCAAGGTCATACGTCTGCCGGATCACATCCGGGTCGTGTTCCACTCGCCCAATAGGGAGAGGTGATTCCGGACGGATGACGAATGCATCGCCTCTTCGCTCCGCTTCCGTAGCCAGTTCCTGCTCTTCCTTATATATGAGATGGCGGCGGATCATGGTTTCGGCTACTTTCGGATATCGGAGAAGCAGCATCCGCACGGAAGAAGGGACTGGGGATTTTATGTAGTCTCCTGGCTGTGTCAGTACCACAACATTTTTCCGATACCCCTTTTCCTGGAAAAACTGCAGTGGAATGGGATCGGCGATGCCGCCGTCCAGCAGAGTCATTCCGCCGATGGATACGGGACGGGAAACAAAAGGCATGGAAGCGGAAGCCTGAATATAGGAAAATGTTTCCGGTCCGGCATGGTCACAGCGGGGATAGATCGCCTTTCCGGTATCCACGTCTGTGCATACAGCATAAAAAGCCATGGGATTGGAGTCGTAGGTCTCGCTGTCAAACGGATCCAGTGTGTTAGGAAGGTCATCGTAGCAGAATTTTGCACCGAACAGATCTCCGGTCGTAAGAAGGGAACGGAGACTGCAGTATCGCGGATTCCTGCAGTAATTAAGATTATACCGGAGGACACGCCCGATCTGATGGGATTTGATATTGCATCCGAAAGCCGCTCCGGCGGAGACTCCGACGCAGCCGTCGAAAACAAGATCAGATTCCATCATGACATCCAGCACACCTGCGGTAAACAGTCCGCGCATGGCGCCGCCTTCCAAAACCAGCCCCAGATCCATTTTGTCCATGTTATCCGCCTCCCATAGTGGTAGATCAATATAGCGCCATTGTACCATGGAGAGAAAATCATTGTTAATATTTTTATACGGCTCTGTCTCAACAAACGAAAAATACGGTATAATAACAGCAGAAAAGAAGCCAACAACAGCAGAGAAAGGAATACCATGGGAAAAATCTTAGTAGCATATTTCAGCGCAAGCGGGTCTACAAAACGTGTTGCGGAAAAACTGGCAAACGGGCTGGGTGCCGATCTGTTTGCCATCGAACCGGAAGTGGCTTATGAACGGGCGGATCTGGACTGGACCGATTCCAAGGCCCGTTCGACCATTGAGATGAATGATCCGAAATGCCGTCCCGCTATTGCCGGAAAGGTAGATGGGATGGACGAATACTCCGCAGTATTTGTGGGTTTTCCCATCTGGTGGTATCAGGAGCCCCGTATCATCGACACCTTTATGGAGCAGTATGATTTTTCCGGCAAGAAAGTAATCCCATTCGCAACTTCCGGAATGAGCCCGCTTGGTAATTCAGCGAAAAACATGGCGGAGCTTGCACCGGGAGCCGATGTGATCGAAGGAAAACGGGTTTCTTCCGGAATCAGTGAAGAAGAGATCACTGCCTGGGCAAAGACCCTGATCGGATAAGAAGGATCGAGGATATTATGGCAGATAATCGGGACGAATGGATCCTCCAGACGGTGGAGGATTGCGAAAACTACATTAACGAGGTAGGATTTCTGCCACTGTTCGCTTCGGAGGAATTTCCCGGAGGCTCGGTACAGGAGCGCACAAAGCCGTGGGTATGGTGGACAGGAAACGAGAAGACCGATCCCTGGCTTTGGAGAGAACAGATCGCAGCCAAGGGAACGATCGCCTATGGCAAGTTCTTTCACGGCCGTGCCGGTTTCGTATCCAGAGAGTGGTTTCCGTATCTGGCCAACTACCGGCGTGCAGGTTATGATTATGACTCCCGGTGGGATGAAGGGTTGGCGACCAATCGGAGCCGGAAGATCATGTCTCTGTTTATGGAGGAAAACGCAGACAAGGAACTGTTTTCCTTTGAGGTCAAACGAATGGCCGGTTTTGGAAAAGAAGGGGAAAAGAACTTCGAAGGCACCGTGACAGATCTTCAGATGCGAACCTATCTGGTCATCCGGGAGTTTCGGCAGCGACTGAACAAAAAGGGAGAACCCTATGGATGGCCGCTGGCAGTGTACTGCACCCCGGAGCATCTGTGGGGATATGATCATATTACGAGCCAGTATGAGAAGGAACCGGAGGAGTCCGGGGAAGCGATCTACAGGAAGATGAGAAATCAATGGGAACTGCTGTCAAAAGAACAGTTTGAAGCATTCATGAAGGTCAAACTTTGACCATCGGTAACTGCTCAAAATGTGGAGAAACGGCCTGAATCCGACACAAAGTTGGATTCAGGCCGCTTTTATTATAAGATTATTCTTTGCCGTCCCAGCAGTAAGTGCAGAGCTTGCACGGCTCGATTCCGATAGAATCCAGCATGTCATCCAGACGGTGATAGTGAAGGGATGTGAAGTTCTGATCTTTCCGGATCATTTCCAGCAGATCTTTATACCGTTCCGAATCGGGATTCGTATATTCTGCCATGATCTCTTCGGAGGGTGTCATCGTTCCTTCCAGCTTTTCGATCATGCGCCGCGCTACCAGCTCATCCAGGGAACGGGAGCGGGAGAAATTCAGATACTTGCATCCGTACATGATTGGCGGGCAAGCAGGACGGATGTGGACTTCCTTGGCTCCGTTCTCGTACAAATACTCTGTTGTGGCACGAAGCTGTGTTCCGCGGACGAGAGAATCATCCACCAGAAGCATTTTCTGACCTTCGATGAGCTGTTTTACTGGGATCAGTTTCATTCGTGCAATCAGATTCCGTCGCGTCTGAATTGTCGGCATGAAGGATCGTGCCCAGGTCGGCGTGTATTTGACAAACGGTCTCCGATAGGGAATTCCGGCCTCATTGGCGTAACCCAGTGCGTGACCTATACCGGAATCGGGGACTCCGGTTACATAGTCCGGAAATACCTTTCCGTGTTCCCGGTCTCGCATGGCAAGACGTTTACCACATTCATGACGAGCCTTCTCCACATCGATCCCCTCGTAGGAGGAGGCAGGGAAGCCGTAATAGATCCACATAAAGGTACAGATCTTCAGCTCTTTCCGCGGCTTCAAGACGGTCTCATATCCGTCCGGGGTCATGAAAACGATTTCGCCGGGGCCCAGTTCCTTTTCACTTTCATACTCCAGATTATGAAAAGAAAAGCTTTCCAGCGCAAAACAGTAACCTTCGTCCTCATGTCTGCCGATAACAAGAGGAGTTCTGCCATAGCGGTCTCTGGCTCCGTAGATGCCTTCTTTCGTCATGATCAGCATGGAGAGAGATCCGTCGACCATGTTTTGGGCATGAATGATACCCTCAATGAGGTCCTCTTTCTGATTGATCAGGGCTGCGGACAGTTCTGTTGCATTAATCTCGCCGCCGCTCATTTCCAGGAAGTGCGAGTTGCCGTTGGCAAACAGATACTCGGTCAGTTCCTTGGCATTGTTGATCTTTCCCACCGTAGTGATGGCATAGGTGCCGTGGTGAGAGCGGATGATCAGCGGCTGGGGCTCATAATCCGAAATACA
>CAJOQP010000035.1 GCA_905236515.1 uncultured Oscillospiraceae bacterium
AAGGCCTGGGCCAGAACGAGGCAGTGCAGCAGATCTTCGTGGATCATGTTGCTGCCGCCATTGCGCAACTTAAATGACCGCATAGTCAATAATCCATGACTGAAGTCACGGGTGTCCGCCGCTATAGTTCATGAAGCTTCGCCCTGCCGCAAGGTGGGGCATTTTTGGAGAAGGGAGAAGCTTGGACAATGAGACGATATATGATCCGCATGATGACACTGCTGGTCATTGTGATGATGCTCACGGTCAGTGTGCTGGGAGTATCCTATGATCAAGTGGCATCCAGTGCCGATATGACCACAGTAGAGGAAGTGGGATTCGACGGACTGATCCCGGTCTATGCCGAAGATATCGAAAACGGCACCTATGATGTGAATGTGGAGAGCAGTTCATCCATGTTCCGGATCCAGAGCGCGCAGCTGACCGTAACGGATTCGGAGATGACCGTAGCCCTCGCCCTTGGGAGCACAAGCTATCTGAAACTGTTCGCCGGCACCGCAGAGCAGGCGGCCGCCAGCACGGAAGACCAGTACATCAGTTATACGGAAAACGGAGACGGAGTCGTATTTCAGGTTCCGGTGGAAGCACTGGATCAGCCGTTTTCCTGTGCCGCATTCTCCTCTAAGAAGGAGATGTGGTATGATCGGAGCCTTCTGGTACGGGCAGACAGCCTGCCGGCCGATGCCCTGCATGTCGCCATCGCAGACTACGAGCAGCTGAAGAAAGATGCCAGGGATCGTCAGATCGAAGCACAGAAGAGCCAGTCACAGCTGACGGATCTGGCGGCGGAGACCGAAATGGAAGACGGGGAATATGAAGTGCCGGTCTCTCTGGAGGGCGGTTCCGGGAAAGCGACCATCGCCTCTCCCGCCACATTGATTGTAAAGGACGGCAGAGCCTTTGCCCGTATCCAGTGGTCCAGTTCCCATTATGACTATATGCTCGTGGAGGGGATGAAGATCCTGCCGGAAGAAAAAGTTTCGCCGGAGGACAATTCCGTTTTTGTAATCCCCGTAACGAGCCTTTCGGAACCGATGCAGGTCATCGGTGATACCACTGCCATGAGCACTCCTCATGAAGTGGAATATACTCTTAAGTTTGAAATGCCCGATGAAGGCTCCGGACACAGCACAGTCTGGATCGTTATCGGTGTTGTCGTTATTCTGTGTGCATTGCTGATATGGCTGTTAAAAAGAAAAAAATAAAACACTGGCTTCCGGTCATTCTGGTATTTCTCCTGCTGTTTTCCGGCTGCGGCGCGGGCGGCACGGGAGAGGCCCAGGAAAGGTTTTCGGAACTGGAAAAGACCGGAGAACTTCCTCTGCAGTGGGCCCGGGAGTTTTCCGTGGACCGGTATGCAGGCGGATATGATGTGATCCGGGTCTCTGACGGAAGGACGTATTTTGTGGTACCGGAAAAAGGCACGGTGCCGGATTCCGTTCCGGAGGACTGGACCGTGCTGCAGAAGCCGCTGAAAAACATCGATGTGGTGTCCTCTGCGGCCATGGATGTGTTCCTGAAACTGGATGCCATGGACTGTGTGGACTTTACCGGACTGCCGGAAAACCAGTGGTATCTTCCGGAAGTGCGTGAAGCCATGGAAAAAGGAACGATCCTGTATGGAGGAATGTATTCCGCTCCGGACTACGAACAGCTGCGCAGCCATCAGTGCGGCGTCGCGGTGGAGAATACGATGATCTACCACACACCGGAAGTGATGGAACAGCTGGAATCCCTGGGGATCCCGGTCTTTGTGGACTGTTCCAGCGGTGAGGAGACTCCTCTGGCCCGGCTGGAGTGGCTCCGGCTGTATGGGATCCTGCTGGACCGGGAGGAACTGGCAGACCGGCTGCTGTCGGAGCAGACGGACTATTTTCAGAAGCTTGGAGAGATCCCGTCGACCGGGAAGACCGTCGCTATCTTCAGTATCAATACCAGCGGGGAAGCGGTGGTGCGTACCAATACGGATTATCTCGCGTCCATGCTGGAGACCGCAGGAGGAATCTATGCCTTTTCGGATCTCAAGCCTGCGGGAAAACACGTTTCCTCAACGGCGACCATTGCCATGGAACAGTTTTACAAGACCGCCAAAAACACGGACATCCTCATCGTCAACTCCTCGCTGACCAATCATTGCGAAACGCTGGAGGAACTGAAGGAAAAAAGCCCCATGTTCCAGAACATGAAGGCCGTTCAGAGCGGATCCGTATATATCACGGAGGACAGTCTCTATCAGTCCTCCATGGAACTTGGCGACATCACCGATGAAATGCATCGGCTTATTCAGGGACAGGACGAGGGCCTTGTCCACTTTCGGAAATTACAGTAACTGGGATTGTTAGTATGGAAAGAGGTTTCAACCGAAAATTTAACGGAATCATGATGCTGCTCGGGGCGATGATCCTGGGAATGCTGCTGATAAATATCTGCATCGGCAGCGTTCGGATCCCGCTGCGGGAAGTGATCGCCGTGTTCCATGGTACCGCATCGGATCCTGTCAACCGGGATATCGTTCTTCAGCTTCGGTTCCCCCGGGCTCTGGCGGCAATGCTGCTGGGCGGCGGCCTTGCCCTGGCAGGATATCTGCTGCAGACCTATTTCCATAACCCCATCGCAGGGCCGTACATCCTCGGGATCTCCTCCGGTGCCAAGCTGATGGTGGCGGTCACCATGGTGGTGCTGGCCGACAACCTCCGGGCGTTTAATTCCATGACCATGATCGCAGCCGCGTTTCTCGGCGCCATGATGGCCATGGGAATGGTGCTCCTGGTGGCCCGCGTAGTGCATAACATGGCAGTGCTGGTCGTGGCCGGCGTCATGATCGGATACATCTGTTCCGCCATCACCGAGATCGTGGTGACCTTTGCCGCAGATTCGGATATCGTGAATCTTCACAACTGGTCCCGAGGCAGTTTTTCCGGGATCACATGGAACAATGTGCTGGCTCTCACAGTGATCACGGTGCTGTGTGTCATTGCGACTGTGATCATGGCGAAGTCCATCAATGCCTACCAGATGGGAGAACAGTATGCCTCCAGCGTGGGAGTCAATGTAAAGGTGTTCCGGGTGCTGCTGGTGCTGGTGTCCAGTCTCCTGTCGGCAACCGTGACGGCCTTTGCCGGTCCGGTCTCCTTCGTGGGCATCGCCGTACCTCACCTGATCCGGACGGTCCTCCACACGGCGGACCCGAAAAAGATCATTCCCGGGTGCCTTCTCGGCGGAGGACTGTTCTGCCTGGTCTGTGATTTTCTTGCCCGGACCATGCTGTCCCCTACGGAAATGAATATCAGCACGGTTACTGCAATTTTCGGCGCACCGGTGGTCATCGTGATGCTTTTGCGCAGGCAGAAGGAAAGAGAGGTGCACGCATGAACGAACAGGCGTCCATCCGATGCGAGAGCATCAGTGTGGGATACGGAGACCATGTGGTCGTCGGGGAAGCATCTCTTGTTCTGCACAGAGGCGAGATCCTCACGCTGATCGGCCCCAATGGTGCCGGAAAATCCACGCTTCTTAAGACTCTGGCCAGAGTGCTTCCCATGCTGGCGGGAACGGTAACTCTCTCCGGGCGGGATCTGATGAGCTACAAAAACCGGGAGATCGCACAGAAAATGGCCGTACTTCTCACTCAGGGAAAAGATCCCGGAATGATCACCTGCCGGGAAGTCATCGAAATGGGAAGGTTTCCATATACGAACATGGCCGGAACGATGACAGCATCCGACCGGAAGATCGTGGAGGAGGCCATGGAGCAGACCGGAGTGAAGGAACTGGCGCAAAGAGAATATGCTCAGATTTCCGACGGACAGAGACAGAGGGTCCTGCTGGCGCGGGCATTGTGTCAGCAGCCGGAGATTCTGATCCTTGATGAACCGGTCTCCTACCTGGATATCAGATATAAGCTGGAGTTTCTTGCGACATTGCAGAGACTGGTGAAGCAGAGGAACATTACCGCCGTGATGACGCTCCACGAACTGGATCTGGCAGCCCGGATCTCAGACCGCATCGCATGTGTGAAGAACGGAAAAATCCAGCGCGTCGGCACCCCGGAGGAAGTAATGGATTCCTCTTATATGGTGGAGCTGTTCGATCTGCAGGAAGGTTCCTACGACGCCGTATCCGGCAGTGTGGAGATGGAGAAGATCCACGGAAAGAGCCGGGTGTTCGTGCTGTGCGGTACCGGAAACGGGACCGGAATCTTTCGCGCTCTTCAACGACGGCAGATCGCCTTTGATGCGGGCATTCTTCAGCAGAACGACCGGGACATTCCGGCTGCAAGAGCGCTTGCCCGAAAGGTGATCGAGGTCCGGCCGTTCGCCCCGGTGACGGAAGAAGAGATCCGGCAGGCAGAGAACATGATCGATGAAGCGGACTCGGTGATCTGCACGCTGGATGAAACCGAGAGAGAACATCCGGCAGAACACCTGAAGGAACTGATGGATTATGCAGACCGACAGGGAAAGCAGAAGACAGTCGAGGAATTGTTCCATGAATGAGTATGTGATGAAAAACGGGAAAAAGCTGCGGCGCGGACTGACAACAGGGACCTGCGCTGCTGCGGCAGCATCCGCCGCAGCCTGGGATCTTCTTACGGGAGAAGTGCGAAAGGAAGTTATGCTGAAGCTTCCGGACGGACAGAGTGTTTTGCTGCCCGTGCGGAAGCTTCAGTGCGCCTTTGGCGCGGAATATGCGGTCACGAAAGACTCCGGGGATGATCCGGATGTTACCAATGGCACGGAGATCCGTGCCAGGGCGGAGTTCTGTTATGATGCTCCGGAAAACAGTTTTCGGGAGGAAGAATTTCCCGGCGTATGCCTGCAGGCAGGAGAAGGTGTCGGGATCGTCACGAAGAGAGGGCTGGAACAGAACGTGGGGATGCCCGCAATTAACCGGATCCCGAGAAAGATGATACTGTCCGCAGCCTGCGAGGCGCTTGAGAACAGTGACCGGGAAGAGGAGATCTGCATCACCGTATCCGTGCCGGAGGGGAGGAAACTTGCCCGGCGGACCTTCAATCCCATGCTGGGAGTGGAAGGCGGGATCTCCATTCTCGGAACGACGGGGATCATTGAGCCTATGAGCGAGAAAGCCATTGTGGATACCATTGCCCTGCAGATCCGGCAAAAGAAAGAAGAAGGGCGGACGGTCCTGGTACTGGTGCCGGGAAACTATGGAAAACGCTATGCGGAACAGGATCTGGGGCTTTCTTCCTCTGCGGTCGTCCCATGTTCCAATTATATCGGGGAGAGTCTGGATCTGGCGGTGGCCTCCGGTTTTAAAAAGATCCTTCTGATAGGGAATCTGGGAAAACTCATCAAAGTTGCAGCCGGGATCATGAATACGCATTCCCGTGTTTCCGATGCCCGGTGGGAAATCATGGCAGCCTATGCCGGAATCCATGGAGCCGATGCATCGATACTGCGGCAGATCCGGGAATGTGCCACAACGGATGCCATGCTGGAACTGCTGACGGAATGGAAGATCCGGGAGACTGTCATGGAGGATCTGATCCGGTCTCTGGGACAGCAGCTTACAAGAAGAACAGGAGACCATGCGGTCTGCGGATCCGTTGTCTTTTCGGAACAGTACGGATGCCTGGGACAGACCGCCGAAGCAGGGGAGATCCTGGAAGAGATGCAGAAAGAGCAAAGGAGAGAACAGGAATGGTGACATTTATCGGTGCGGGACCGGGTGCGGCAGATTTGATCACGCTGCGGGGAGCAGCCGCCCTTCGGAAAGCAGATATCGTGATCTATGCCGGATCTCTCGTCAACCCGGAACTGCTGGAACTCTGTCCGAAGGAATGCCGCATCCACAACAGTGCGACCATGACACTGGACGAAGTGATGGAGGTTATCCTTCAGGGATGCCGGGAAGACAAGAAAGTCGTTCGGCTCCATACGGGAGACCCTTCTCTTTACGGTGCCATCGGAGAACAGATGGCCATTCTGCAGAAGCATGGGATCGAATATGATGTGATCCCCGGTGTCAGCGCATTTCAGGCAGCCGCAGCCGCACTGAAAACCGAGTATACCCTTCCGGAAATCGCTCAGACGGTCATCATTACGCGAGCCGAGGGACGGACACCGGTTCCGGAGAAGGAACGGCTGCAGGAACTGGCCGCACACCAGAGTACTATGGTGCTGTTCCTGTCTGCCACACTGGCGGAAAAGGTCCGGCAGGATCTGCTGGATGGAGGATATGCATCGGATACTCCGGCGGCGGTTGTCTATCGTGCCAGCTGGCCGGACGAAAAAGTCGTTCGCTGTACGCTGGACCGGATCCCGGAAGTGTTTCGGGAAAACGGGACCGCACCGGCACTGATCATAGTCGGAAAGGTCCTGTCGGATGAGAACGTACAGGCAGTGAAGAGCCGTCTTTATGCCCCGGATTTCTCTACCGGGTATCGGGAGGCAAAAAGTTGAAGATCGTAATGTTTGCATTTTCCCCGGAAGGGGTTCGGAACATGGAACGCCTTCAGGAACAGTGGGAGAAGAAAAACCGACAAATAAATATAACTACCGTAATCAAATGCCGGGCGGAGCGGCAGCGCAACGAGGATGCCCCTCTGGATAAACTGGTGGAGGACGCTTTTTCCTCGGCGGACGCACTGATCTTCTGGTGCGCAGCAGGCATCGCGGTGCGCACTATAGCCCCGTATCTTAAACATAAATCAGAGGATCCTGCAGTGTTGGTGCTGGATGAGAAAGGAACACACTGCATCTCGCTCCTCTCAGGACACATGGGCGGCGCCAATGCCCTTGCCAGGACCGTGTCCGAACTCTGCGGAGCGGAGCCGGTGATCACCACCGGGACCGATACGGAGCACCGGTTTTCCGTGGACGAGTTTGCCAGATGCAACGGACTTGCAGTTACGGACTGGGAGAAAGCCAAACGTATCAGTGCCGATGTGCTCGCGGGAAAAACGCTGAAGATCGCAGGACTTCTGGAGAAGGAACAGTACTTTCCTGTGGAAGGGATGGAGGAGCATCAATGGATGACAGGAGAACTGTCCGACGATGCCGATGTCTGGATCACTTCCCAGAAGCTGCCGGTGCCGGCACAGGTCCTGCAGCTGATCCCGAAGGATCTTACCATTGGGATCGGGTGCCGGAGAGGGACGGATCTCTCTGCATTGCAGTCCGCACTGGAATGTTTTCTGGATCAGACCGGTCTCCATCGGCAGGGGATCTGCCGGCTCACCAGCATTGACCGGAAAAAGGATGAACCGGGGCTCATGGAACTGGCAGCCCGGCTGAGCGTTCCCTTTGTGACTTTTACAGCGGAAGAACTGCTGCAGGTACCGGGAGATTATCCGCCATCGGAATTTGTGCGGGAGATTACCGGGGTGGACAATGTATGCCAGCGCAGTGCCATGCTGGGAGCCGGAGAAGCTGCCGTCTGTCTGGCGGAGAAGACCATCGTAGACGGAATCACCATGGCAGCGGCAAGGAGCAGCAGCAAAGCAAGGGACATGGCCCGAGGGATCGTCTATGCGGTGGGGATCGGCCCCGGAGACCGGGAACAGATGACCGAACAGGCAAAAGCGGCGATTGGCCGAGCCGATCTAATCGTTGGGTATAAGACCTATGTGGATCAGGTCCGTCCGGTCTTTCCTGAAAAAGAATACGCGGTCAGCGGAATGCGGCAGGAGACCCTCCGCGTCCGCGAGGCGCTGGAAGAAGCCGCAAAAGGAAAAGCGGTGGCAGTGATCTCTTCAGGAGATGCTTCCGTGTACGGCATGGGAGGGCTGCTGTGGGAAATGTCCGTGAAGTTTCCCAACGTGGATGTGGAATGCATCGCCGGGGTCACCGCAGCCTTGTCCGGCGGAGCTGTTCTGGGAGCACCGCTGGGTCACGATTTCACCTGCATCAGTCTCAGCGACCTGCTGACACCATGGGATCGGATCCGAACACGTCTGGAACTGGCGGCAGAAGGAGATTTTGTCATCGCCCTGTACAATCCTTCCAGCAAAACGAGACAGCATCTCTATGAGGACGCCTGCCGGATCCTGCTGGATCACCGCTCCGGAGATACAGTATGCGGATGGTGCAGGAATATCGGAAGACCTGGAGAAGAGTGGAAAGTGTGTACGCTCCGGGAGTTGGAACGACAGCCGGTGGACATGCTTACCACGGTATTTATCGGAAATAGCAAGACACGAGTCATCCGGGGGAAAATGGTGACTCCGAGAGGATATATGATATGAGCATCCTGATATTCGGCGGAACAGTGGAAGGCCGAACTTTGGCAGAGCATCTCAGAGACCACGGCATTCCTGTGACAGTATGTGTCGCAACGGAGTACGGAGCCTCCATGATGCAGGAAGATGACAGACTTCATGTCATTACCGGGCGGCAGACTCCGGAAACGATGCTCTCCATCATGGAGAGGACCGGTGCTGCCGTCGTGGCAGACGCAACGCATCCCTATTCTCAGAATGTGACGGAGAACATCCTTGCGGCACTTCAGCGGCACCCTGTGCCTTACATTCGGGTGGAGAGGGAACTGGAAATAGCGGAAGACAGTCGACAAAACGGTCATTTTTTTGATACCATAAAAGAAGCAGTGGATTATCTGAACACTACGGAGGGGAAAGTGCTCATCACAACCGGAAGCAAGGAGCTGGAAAGCTATACCGGGATCCGGGATTTTGAGACGCGGTGCGTCCTGCGCGCACTGCCTGCAGAGGATGTGGTGCGAAACTGTGTGGAACACGGTTTTTCACCGGAAAATCTGATCCTCATGCAGGGGCCTTTCTCTCTGGAAATGAACATTGCCACAATCCGGCAGACGAACTGCCGGTATCTGATGACCCGCAACTCCGGTGCAGCCGGCGGCTTTCCAGAAAAAGCTGCGGCGGCGGAAGCCACCGGCGCGGAACTGATCATCATCGGAAAGCCGAAAGAACGGATCCTCCCGCCGGGAGGAACGCGTATGAATCTCAGAGAAGCCATGGAGTACTTGAGCACATGCTAGGGGGAGTTCAATTATGAATGAACGGAAAAACAGCAAACGGATCATCCATCTGGTGGGGATGGGGCCCGGAGCACCGGAGAAACTTACCGCGGAAACGATCATCATCCTGAAAAAAGCGGACTTGATCGCAGGTTCCGTGCGTATGCTGGAGCAGGCCAGAAAAGTGGTGTCGGATCTGGATGAGAAGACGACACTGGCCAGCTTCCGGAACGAGGAGATCATCCAGTTTATCGAAGAGCATCCGGAGTGCACCAATATCGCCATTCTCTATTCCGGCAACGTGGGACGCTATTCCGGCGCAGAATCCATGCGCCGGCGCCTGATGCAGGAATATATGACCTTTGATCTGAAGATGATCCCCGGCATCTCTGCGTCCACGGAGTTCCTGACGAAACTGGGGATCCCGGAGAAGGACGTGCTGGTGGAGAGCGTTCATGGCCGCGAAGTTCGGCTGATCCCGCTTATAAAGAC
>CAJOQP010000036.1 GCA_905236515.1 uncultured Oscillospiraceae bacterium
CTGTTTACGATCCAGCCTTCCGAGATCGCCAAGATCGGTGTTATCATGGCATTCTCGGCGATGATCTGTAAATACCGGGATAAGATGAAAACCTGGCGGTATGGCGTACTGCCTTTTGCCGGGATCCTGCTGGCCTTTGCGGGACTTCTTGCGCTGGAACCGCACCTTTCCGCCACCATTATCATTACGCTGCTCGGCGCGGCACTGATGTTTCTCGGCGGATCGCCGATGTCTGCTTTTCTCGCAGGCGGTGCTGGACTGGCCGGTCTGATCTTTTTATATACAAACTTCAGTTACGCATCGGATCGTATTGAAGCATGGAGAAATCCCATGACGCACGAGAGTGATACGGCCTATCAGATCAAACAGTCTCTGTACTCCATCGGATCCGGGGGACTTAACGGTGTCGGATTCGGGGAGAGCCGTCAGAAATATATGTTCCTCCCGGAGGAGCACAATGACTTTATTTTTTCCGTCGTATGTGAGGAACTGGGATATATCGGCGCAATGACGATTCTGATCCTGTTTGCACTTCTGATTGTGCGGGGCTTCTGGCTGGCGACAAAATGCCCGGACCGTTATGCGTTCCTGCTATGCTGCGGCGTATCCACATTGCTGTCTATCCAGGTGATCCTTAATGTTTCCGTCGTCACCAATCTGATCCCGTGCACCGGTGTATCACTTCCTTTTTTCAGTTACGGAGGTACGGCATTGATGCTGCAACTGGCGGAAATGGGGATCGTTCTCAGCTGTTCCAGGACGATTCCGGATAAGAAGAAAGTAATGACAATACAAAACATACAGATCTGATACAAAGCGGATGACGATTCAGTCATCCGCTTTTTGCAAACAAATTGTAACTGTCCACGACGTTCATAATATGGTATAACGTATTATAGGACATATTATGTAGACTTATTAGGAGCTTTTTCTATGAGATATCTGTTTACGTGCGGCGGTACCGCCGGCCATATCAATCCTGCTATTGCAGTAGCTGGAAAGCTTAGAGAACTGGATCCGGAATGTGAGGTCCTGTTTGTCGGTGCCAAGGGACACATGGAAGAGAACCTGGTCCCCAGGGAAGGATATGAGATCCGCACGGTCAACATCACGAATATTTCCAGAGGCCACAATATGGAAGCGGTCCGGCATAACATCGATACCGTCAAGAATGTGCTGACTGCTACCCGGGACGCGAAAAAGATCATTGACGATTTCCAGCCGGATGTTGCCATTGGGACCGGCGGTTATGTATGCTATCCGGTGCTGAAGGCTGCCAATGAAAGACATGTTCCTACAGCAGTGCATGAATCCAATGCCGTGCCCGGACTTACTACGAAGATGCTCGCCGGACAGGTAGATCGTGTCATGCTCGGTTTCGAAGAGAGCCGTCAGTATTATCGCAATCAGAAGGATACCATTGTGACAGGGACTCCGGTCCGCGGAGAATTTGATCAGTATACGAAAGAAGAGGCAAAACGGCAACTGAATATTCCTGAGGAGCTGCCGCTGGTCGTTTCCGTCTGGGGTTCGCTCGGTGCCAGTCATATGAACGGAATCATGAGTGAACTGATACGGGAGGAACACACAGAACCAGGATACCGTCTCATTCACGCCACTGGACGGAACGGATATAAAAAGGTTATTTCCTTCATGGAAGAGAATAACGTGGATTATCAGGATAAGGGCATTGATATCCGTGAATACATTTATGATATGCCAAGAGTCATGGCAGCAGCAGATCTGATCCTGTGCCGTGCCGGTGCTTCAACACTGGCCGAGCTTACCTACATGGGAAAACCGGTGATCCTGATCCCGTCGCCCAACGTGACCAATAATCATCAGGAAAAGAATGCCCGGGTAATCGAACACGCCGGCGGTGCCCGAGTGATGCTGGAGGGTGAATTCGATGCCCGAGATCTCCGCAATGCGATCCATGAGCTTCTTGATGATCCGGACGGACTGAAAGCCATGTCAGATGCGATGCTCTCTCTGGCAGTTCCGGATGCTGTGGATAAGATCACGGAGATCATAACTGAACTGACATCCTAAGTGTGGTGAATGGAATGGAAAATCAAGAAAGCAAAGTCAATACCGTCAAAAGGGCAAGATCCGGAGCACATGCACATTCCTCTCATGCCGTAAAACGAAGGAATCCGCTGAGACCAATCCTGACTTTTGTCATTATCGTACTGGGTGTGCTTCTGGCGCTGAGCGTGTTTTTCCGTGTTTCCAAGATCACTGTTGACGGAAATTCCTATTATACGGAGGAACAGATTGTTCAGGCTTCCGGCATCGAACATGGCGACAACATGTTTTTTGTGAACCGCTTTTCCGCTGCAAGCAGGATATTTGCCAAGCTGCCGTATGTGCAAAAAGTCACGATCAACCGCAAGCTTCCCAACCATGTGGTCATTGAGATCGCTGAAAGCCAGGAACTGGGATATGTTGTATCAGGCGACACCTACTGGGCTATTGACAGTAACGGTAAAGTTCTGGAAAAGGTAGACTCCAAGAAGGCAAAGGACCTGATCCGGATCGATGGACTATCCCTGAAGGGACCCAAAGTGGGACAGCAGATCGAAACCAAAAACGGAGATACGGAGAAGATCGAGTATCTTGCCACAATCCTGAACGGCATTCAGAGCCGTCAGATGATGAAGGATATCGGTTATATCGACATGTCTTCCGCAGCAAATCCGGTGTTTGATTATAAAGGTCACTTTACTGTAAAACTTGGTTCCAATGAGAATCTTGAATATAAACTGGGCCTTCTGGTTTCCGCCGTTGAGAAACTGAAGGAGAATGAATACGGTGTCATCGATCTTTCCATTGATCATCAGGCTCATTTCAGTCCGAATTAAGGAGAAAAAAGGGAAAGGGAGAACGATTAACCCCGTTTGGACGTTAACATAATATCTTAAAAAGATATTGACCAGTTTGAAAAAACGTTATAGAATATGCAGTATGAGTAAATCTGCCAGAAAAAAGCAAAAGTATAACCGCGGTTATGTGCAGCCGGCAGAATCGGTACGACCCTCTGAACCGGTGCAATCAGCGGTGCCAGCAGAAACGACAGTTCCCGAAGCAACTGCCGAAACGGCAGAAGCAATGGAAACTGTGGTGCCGTCTGGCATGATTGAAACGATGGAACCGGTCAAGCCGGTAGAACCATTAGTACCGCAGGATGAAACTAATATAGGAGGCACGAACATGGATGTAAGAGCCGAAAATGGGCCCGATAATGTTGTTGCTATTAAAGTCGTAGGCGTTGGCGGAGCCGGCAACAATGTGGTCAACAGAATGGTGAAATCCGGGACCCAGGGAGTGGAGTTTATCTCCATCAATACTGACAAACAGGCATTGGCAGTTTCGTCTGCTGATGAGAAAATACAGATCGGTGAGAAACTGACCCATGGTCAGGGCGCCGGCTCCAACCCGGAAGTCGGAAAACGGTCTGCAGAAGAAAACCGCAGCAACATCGCCAGAGCGGTGGAGAATGCTGACATGGTATTCATTACTGCCGGTATGGGCGGCGGCACCGGAACAGGTGCAGCTCCTACGGTTGCTGAGATCGCAAAAGAATCCGGTGTTCTTACGGTTGGCGTAGTCACTCGTCCTTTTAAATTTGAAGGCAAGCGTCGCGCAGATCAGGCAGAAATCGGCATTCAGGA
Organism: uncultured Oscillospiraceae bacterium; assembly: GCA_905236515.1. Taxonomy (GTDB): domain Bacteria; phylum Bacillota; class Clostridia; order Oscillospirales; family Oscillospiraceae; genus UBA2922. The sequence continues at coordinate 3,675 of CAJOQP010000036.1, forward strand.
AATGATGAGCAAAGTGGACTCTCTGCTCATTATCCCCAACGACCGTCTGAAATATGCTACGGATCAGAAGGTAACTCTGTCCAATGCATTTGAGATCGCTGATGATGTCCTGAAACAGGCAGTTACAAGCATTTCCGATCTGATCAAAAACACCGGTTTTATCAATCTGGACTTTGCTGATGTTACCACGATTATGAAGGATGCCGGCTTTGCTCATATGGGTGTTGGCCGTTCCTCCGGCAAGGGCAAGGCAGAAGATGCCGCCCGTATGGCAGTTGCAAGCCCGCTGATGGAGACTTCCATCAATGGAGCACGCGGCGTTCTGATCAACATCACCGGCTCTCAGGAAATGGGACTGGAAGATGTGGAAGCTGCTGCAACTCTGGTTCAGGAAGCAGCTCATCCCGATGCCAATATCATCTTTGGTGCAACGTTTGATGATTCCCTTCAGGATGAGATTCGTGTGACTGTTATTGCTACTGGCTTTGACAGTGCACCCACCGCTTCTTTTGAAGCAGCAAAAGAGAAGGAAGCACCTCAGGTACATGTTTCTGCTCCTAAGGTAGAACCGGCTCCTGCTCCTGCTTATTCTGCTCCTGCTGCACAGAATCCGTCTCCCAGCGTAAAGCCTGCCGTTTCCGAGGAAATCCCGGTTGAGCCAGTCGTTGACGGCGGAGAATCCGGCGACGATGATCCGTTCGACAGCATTTTCAAGATCTTCAATTCCAAATAAGGAACAGTTTTAAAAGACGGCTCGTTTAACTATGAGCCGTCTTTTTTGATAATGTGCTTATGAAAGTAATTGACCGCATCAAGCAATCTTATTCGGAAAGCTTGTTAAAAGAGTATATCGATATCTATGTAAAGTATCGGATCCCGAACATTGCGGCAGCGGAAACGTATTACCTCACATTGACGTTCTTTCCACTGATTATCGTAATGTATACACTGCTGGGTACACGGTACTCTTTCCTGATCCGGCTTCTCAACAATGCAAAGAACGTTATGACGGAAGACACTTACGAGACGGTTGCAGCATTTCTTGGATACGTTGCCAGGAATACCAATGATACCATGTTCATTGCGGCGGTGGTGGTTCTGATCACATCCGCTGCTGCGGCATTCCGTTCGGTGCATGTAACGATCGGGAAGATGCAGGGCATGATCCGGTTTCGCGGAGTCTTTGGGTTTTTCCTGAGTTTTCCGCTGGCAGTGGTCTTTGTGGCGATGATCTATATTGCTGTGTTTCTGATCCTGTCCGGGCGTGGTGTGCTCAATCAGCTGCAGAAGTACCTGCCTTTTGTTTCCATGACGACATTCTGGAATTACGGGCGCATATTTCTGCTGATTGGAATTATTTTTCTGCTGATCTATTTTATTTATGATATCTCTATCCCAAAGAAGGCAAAATACGATATCAAACCCGGTACTCTGGTCACGACGATGCTGCTGTTTATCATCAGTTTTCTGTTCGGCACCTACATTGATCGTTTTTCCAGATATCCTCTGGTTTACGGCTCCCTTGCATCCATTATCCTTTTGATGCTCTGGCTGTATCTGTGTGCCTATTCCGTTCTGACCGGGGCGGTATTGAATATTGTACTTCATTTCCACAGTCAGAGGGAAGAGGTGCTGAAAGCGGAAGAAGCTCTCTTTGATGAGGAGTTTCCAATGACGGAATATCAGCGGATCGTAGAGGATGATATTTCCGATTCCGGTGGTGAATACTACGACGAATACTGAAAGCCCGCCTTTGAAAGGCGGGCTTCATTTTTAACCGATATAGCGGTCGATGGCTTCATTCAATGCTTCCAATTCTTCCATATTACCGCCGGCAATGGCATCAGACATGCAATGCTCCATGTGTTCCTTCAGGATCACTTTTGCGGTGCTGTTCAGGGCGGAACGGACGGCTGCGAGCTGTACAAGAACTTCCGTGCAGTCGCGGTTGTCTTCTACCATTCGTTTGACCGATTCCAGATGCCCGATGGCACGCGAAAGCCGGTTGACGATCTTCTTCGTCTCTTCGGGATCATGAGAATGCATGTGATGATGGTCATGATTGTGCTCCGAATCGGAATGATCATGGGTGTGGTGATGAGAATGCATCGGACCGTCACCGTGAGAATGCCAGTATTCATCGTGTTGATGTTCCAAAAAATCACCCCCTTGAAAAAGAATTATACGGAAATCGAAGGGTTTTAGCAAGATGAAGAGCACAGAAGAAGAAAAAAGGCGCTTCTTGTGTGAAAAAAACCGTTATGTTACAATAAACAAAATCAATCCAAACAGAAGGATCTGAATTTATGTCTGCACAAAGAAAAAAATCACTCCTTATGCTGACGGTCATCTTTCTCGTTGCATTGCTGATCTTCGTGATCGGCAACCGTAATCAGCAGCTGGGAAAGGTGGAGTATGACGGCGGAGAAAACACTCCTGTTGAAGAGGATATCGTTCTGACGTCACTCAGTCCGACGGATAAACCCATGACGACCGCAGTACCGGAGGATCTTCCGGATATCGATATCAAGAGTTGGGAATATGTGCTTGCCAACAAGGCAAACACCTATGATCTGCTGCCGCAGGTTTCATCCATTCAGGGAGAGAGCGACCGTTATTTTGATTCCAGGGCAGTGGACTCTCTTAACCAGATGCTGTCGGATATGAGAGCTGCCGGGTATTCGTTCCATGTCAATCTGGCTTATGTACCATACAGTTATCAGGAACTGATGTATGAGAAGAAAGTGAAAGAACTGGCTGGAGACGAAGAAGTCTCGGAAAAATTCGAAAATCAGGCAGAACGGATTGTGCCCCGTGCCGGACAGAGTGATCACCAGACAGCGCTTTCTGTAGATATTACGGACGGTTACTTCACACCGTACACCAATGAGGAACTCAGTACGGAAAAATATGTATGGCTCCGTGATCACTGTGCACAGTACGGATTCATTCAGCGGTATCCGGATGGAAAACAGGGGATCACGGGATATCGCCAGAATTATACCTATCGATATGTCGGAAAGACTGCGGCCGAGTATATTCTGAAGAATAAACTGTGCCTGGAAGAGTTTATTCAGCTGTACAAGAACAAAGAAGCAGCTGAGAATGAGAAAAAATAGCAAAAACAGGGGGATTGCAGGGAAAAAAGCTTGCATTCCATGATGCGCAGTGATATTATAACAACGTTAAGATGTAAGTAAATTGAGAGTGGGCTTCGGCCCACTCTTATTTGTTGAAAAACCATAAGTACAAAAAGGTGAAATATGAGTAAGATTACGGATAAGGTCACGGAACTGGCGCGTCCTATCGTAGAAGCCAATGGCTGTGATCTTTGGGATGTCGAGTATGTGAAAGAAGCCGGCACCTGGTATCTCCGGGTTTACATTGATAAGGAAGATGGTGTTGGCATCAATGACTGTGAAGCGGTGAGCAGAGCGCTGGATCCTGTCCTGGACGAAGAGGATCCCATTCCGGACAGCTATGTGTTCGAAGTAGGTTCTGCAGGCGCAGAGCGGGTTCTGTCCCGTCCGGAGCATTTTGAAAAATGCATCGGAGAAGAAGTGGAGATCCGGCTTTACCAGCCACGCAACGGTCAAAAAACACTGGTCGGAAAACTGGAAGAATACCGGGATGGGCTGGTTGTTGTCAGCACATTGAATGATACGGTGGAACTGACGAAAAAGGAATGCGCGCAGGTGAGATTGCACCTGTCAATATAATGAGAGGTAAATTGGAAAATGAACGCAGAATTTTTTGACGCAATCGAAGAAATTGAAAGAGAAAAAGGGATCCCCAGACAGTACATGTTTGACAAGATCAATCAGGCGATGCTCACGGCTTTCAAACGTGACAATCCGGAATGTGCTGAAAATGCTGAAGTGATCCTGGATGAAGAGAAAAAGACTATCGCCATGGTCGTACACAAGACCGTTGTGGAAGAAGTGGAAGATCCCAATTTGGAGATCGATCTTGCAGCAGCAAAGAAGATCACCCGACGCGCGGCGGTTGGCGATATCGTTAATGTACCGGTGGAAACAAAGAAATTCGGACGTATTGCCGCTCAGTCTGCAAAACAGGTCATTATTCAGGGAATCCGTGAGGCAGAGCGCGGGATCATCTATGACGAGTTTAATTCCAAAGAGCATGAAATCCTCACCGGTGTCGTAACCCGTGTGGAACCGCGCAACGGTAATGTATATATCCGCATCAGTTCCAATTCCGAGTTTACCGAGGCCATGCTTACGACCAACGAGCAGGTCCCCACGGAAGAACTGTATGAGGGAGACCGTATCAAGGTCTATATCGTGGAAGTTCGCAACTCCACCAAAGGACCGCAGGTCCTTATCAGCCGTACTCATCCGGGACTTGTCAAACGCCTGTTTGAGCTGGAAGTTCCCGAAATCTACGATGGCACCGTAGAAATCCGTTCCATTGCCCGTGAGGCTGGAAACCGTACCAAGATGGCGGTTTATTCCAATGAACCGGATGTGGATCCCATTGGCGCATGCGTCGGCCCCAAAGGCGGCCGTGTGGCATCCATTGTGGATGAGCTTGGTGGAGAAAAGATCGACATCATCAAGTATTCCGAGGATCCGGAAGAATACATCGCAGCAGCACTTTCTCCGTCGGAAGTTATCTCCGTTACCATGATGGAAGACGGCCGCAGCTGCAGAGTCGTCGTTCCTGACAGTCAGCTTTCTCTTGCAATCGGCAAGGAAGGCCAGAATGCCCGCCTCGCGGCGAAGCTGACCGGTTATAAGATCGATATCAAACCGGAATCGGAAGCTTACTGATTATTATAGGAAAGGTGGCATCCACAATGCCGAAAAAGATCCCCATGCGGCAGTGCCTTGGATGCCGCGAAATGAAACCCAAAAAAGAGCTGATCCGTATCGTGCGTTCTTCGGAAGGTACCCTGAGTCTTGATTCCAAGGGGAAACTACCGGGACGGGGAGCATATCTGTGCTGTGATGTGCAGTGTCTGGAACGGGCTCTGAAATCCAAAGCCGTGGAACGGTCACTGGAAGTTCCGGTATCGGATGAGATTATCCGGGATCTTCGCAGTCAGATGGAGAATATTGAATGACAGATGAATCGACCAAGTTTTTCGGCCTGATACGTCGGGCCGGCAAACTGGAAGTCGGAGATATGGCGGTCACGTCAGCATTGCAAAGCAGGAAAGTGAAAGCTGTGCTGATGGCATCGGATTCCGGCGGTAATACAAAAAAGAAAATAGAATCCGTCTCTTCGGAAGACCACATTCCAGTGGTCATAACACCCTGGGAAAAAAAGGTATTTTCCCATGCAATCGGAAGAGACAATGTCGCAGTCGTCGGCATCACGGATCTCGGTTTTGCAGCTGCAATGCTGCAGAAACTGTCCGAGGAACATCCGGATCGTCAGGATTATACGCAGTGTTATACGGAGCTGTCAGAGAAGCAGAAACTGATCAGCAGCAGGAAGAATAGGAGGAAATAATATGGCAATGCTTATTAAATACAGAGTCCACGAGGTGGCGAAGGACTTTAATCTCACTTCAAAGGATATCAGTGAAATACTCACTAAGTATGCCACCACACCGAAAAATCACATGCAGGTGTTGGAGACTCCTGAACTTGACCTTATCTTTGAAAGCCTGACTCAGAAAAATCAGGTAGAGAATCTGGAAGAACTCCTTACCGCTAAACCCAAAGAGGAGCCTGTAAAGGAGAAGGCAGAGAAAAAAGCTGCTCCGTCTGCTTCTGAAAAAGGGGAAAAGGCTGCCCCTGCTCCGCAGCCGACACCCGCAAAGGAGAAAAAAGACAAACCTCACGTGCCGCGTAAACAGGCAGAGAAGCGTGTTGTCGATACCAGAGGCAGTGCTTCCATTAATATCGATAAATACGATGAGAAGTTTGACAATCTTGCCAGCACCGGTGATGAACGGCGTGACTCGCAGTTCCGTCGCGGCGGTAAGCAGAAGATCGGAAATAACAAGAAACAGCATCATCAGCAGGCCAACTCCACAAAGCGCCGCCAGGAAGAGAAGCAGAGAATGCAGAAGCTTCAGCTGGAGATCGCCAAGAAACAGCCGGTTAAAGTGTCTATCCCTGATGAGATCAGTGTGGGAGAGCTTGCTTCCCGCATGAAGAGAACCGCAGCCGATGTTATCAAGAGCCTTATGAAGGAAGGCGTGTTCGCTTCTGTTTCCGAGATCATCGATTATGATACAGCAGCACTTGTTGCCATGGAGATGGGATGCAAGGTCGAGCGTGAGATCGTGGTCACTGTGGAAGAAAAACTGATCGACGATCATGAAGATAACGAAGAAGATCTGCTTCCGCGTGCTCCGGTTGTTGTGGTTATGGGACATGTCGACCACGGTAAGACCAGCCTTCTGGACTATATCCGGAATACGACCGTTGCAGCAGGTGAAGCAGGCGGCATTACGCAGGCCATTGGTGCATACACCGTAGACGTAAAGGGCAATCCCGTTACATTCCTGGATACTCCGGGTCATGAAGCGTTTACATCCATGCGTGCCCGTGGTGCTCTTATTACGGATATTGCAATCCTTGTCGTCGCAGCTGATGACGGCATCATGCCGCAGACCATTGAAAGTATCAACCATGCTAAGGCTGCCAATATTCCCATCGTTGTTGCCATTAACAAGATGGACGTCCAGGGCGCAAATCCAGACCGTGTCATGACCCAGCTGACTGAGTATGACCTGGTCTCTGAAGCATGGGGCGGCGAGACCATCGTATGTCCGATCTCCGCGAAGACCGGTCAGGGAATCGATGATCTTCTCGATAACCTCGTTGTACTTGCGGAAGTTCAGGAACTGAAGGCGAATCCCAACCGTCTGGGCAAAGGTGCAGTCATCGAAGCCCGACTGGATAAGGGAAGAGGTCCTGTCAGCACCGTCCTTGTACAGAACGGTACACTTCATCAGGGCGATCTGATCATTGCCGGTACCGCCATGGGCCGTGTACGTACCATGATGGATGATAAGGGCAACCCTGTGAAAGAAGCCGGCCCGTCTATTCCGGTGGAGATCACCGGCCTTTCCGAAGTTCCCAATGCCGGTGACACCTTTAACGTAGTTGAAGATGAGCATATGGCACGTGAACTGGCAGAACAGCGCCGCAATGAGCAGAAGAATGCCGGAGCCAACAGCAGCAAGAAGGTGACTCTGGAAGATCTGTTCAGTCAGATCAAGGCCGGTGAGATGAAAAATCTCAATGTCATCGTCAAAGCTGATGTGCAGGGCTCTGTGGAAGCCGTTAAAGCATCTCTGGAGAAGATCTCGAACGAAGAGGTCCAGGTTCGTGTGATTCATGCGGCAGTTGGTGCTATCAACGATTCCGATGTCATGCTGGCCGATACTTCCGATGCAATCATCGTAGGATTTAATGTCCGGCCGGACAACGCGGCTCGCGAATCTGCAGCCCGCAGCAAAGTGGACGTTCGTCTGTACCGTGTCATCTATGACTGCATCAATGAGATCGAGGCCGCTATGAAGGGCATGCTCGCTCCGAAATATGAAGAAGTCATTATCGGTCATGCCGAAGTGCGTCAGACCTATAAAGTGTCCAAGATCGGCACTGTGGAAGGCTGCTATGTTACCGATGGCAAGATTATGCGAAATTGTCAGGTTCGTCTGCTTCGTGATAATATCGTCATTCACGAGGGAGATCTCGCTTCACTTCGCCGTTTCAAAGACGATGTTAAGGAAGTACAGGACGGCTATGAATGCGGCATGCAGATCGACAAATACAATGATGTCAAGGTCGGCGACATTATCGAATGCTTCGTTATGCAGGAGATCGAAAGATAAGAACGAAAACCATGAAGCGGGCGCATTGCTACCGATGCGCCCGCATACTTACAGAAGGAGAGTTTTATGCCTTCCAATAAACTTGCAAGAATCAATGATGATATTCAGTATGTTGTGTCCCAGCTTCTGCGGGAGGTAAAAGATCCCCGGGTGCAGCAGGGAATGGTCAGCGTGACTCGCGTGGAAACTACCGGCGATTTGAAGTTTTCGAAGATCTGGCTGTCCGTGTACGGGATGCAGGATGAAAAGGAATTCCGAAAAGGGATGAAATCCGTGGCACCGTGGATGCGCCGGGAGCTTGGAAACCGGATGAAGATCCGCAATGTGCCGCAGCTTGTTTTTGAAGTGGATCATTCCATTGAATACGGAGCTCATATCAATGATATAATCAACCAGCTCAGCGCTGAGCAGGAACCGGAAGTTGAGGAGTAATATGACGATACGTGAGTGCGCGGACTTTTTGAAGAGCAGAGACGGTTTTCTGATCCTTTCCCATGTTCGTCCTGACGGAGATACTCTGGGAAGCTGTGCGGCACTTTCTCATGCTCTGAACCGAATGGGGAAGACCGCATGGATGTATCCGAATGAAGAGATTACAGAGACACTGCTTCCGTTTGTAAAACCATATTTTGCTCCGGACGGCTTTGAGGCACAGACAATCATTTCTGTGGATGTGGCATCGGAACAGATGCTGATCGGAAACAGCGAATGGAATGTGGATCTTTGCATCGATCATCATCCTTCCAACACCCATTACGCGTCTGAGACCTGTGTGATTCCGGAACGTGCTTCCTGCGGTGAGATCATTCTGGATGTGATCACGGAGCTGCTGGAAGGTCCTGATTATGAGGAAGCGCAGCTTCTTTATATTGCAGTGTCCACGGATACGGGCTGCTTCTGCTATTCAAATACCAACAGCGATACGTTTCGTTCCGCGGCTAAACTGCTGGATGCAGGCGCTCAGCTGGACTCGCTGAATCAGCTTTTGTTCCGGAAAACATCCGTAGCCCGTCTGCGTCTTGAGGGAATGATCTACTCTGCCATGACATTTCATTTTGATAATCGTGTCTCGGTGGCGGTAGTCTCCAGGGAGATGCTTGAACGTGCCGGAGCGACGGAAGATGATTGTTCGGATCTGGCCAATCTGGCCGGACGCGCAAAAGAGGCGGTTGTGTGTATCACCATTCGTGAAGTGGGTGATCATGTAAGCAAACTGTCCCTTCGTTCCTCCAGCTCCGTCAATGTTTCGGATATCTGTGCCGAGTTTGGCGGAGGTGGTCATGCCATGGCGGCAGGATGTACCATGAAGTGTGACCTGGAAGAAGCGAAGAGCCGGATCCTGCAGGCTGTGGAGCCCAAACTGCCATGAACGGGATTGTGATCGTAGATAAACCGAAGGACTGGACCAGTCATGATGTGGTAGGAAAGCTTCGGGGAATCTATCATGAACGGCGAGTCGGCCACTCGGGGACACTGGACCCCATGGCCACTGGAGTTCTTGTGGTGTTTATCGGAAGAGGAACACGGGCGGTGGAGTTTGCCGAAGCCCATGAGAAAGAATATCTGGCTGAAATCCAGTTTGGGAGAAAGACAGATACTCAGGACATCACCGGAACAACACTGGAAGAATCGTATGTGTTTCCCACCAGGGAGCAGATAGAGGAAGCGGCCTGCCGTTTCCGGGGAGAGATCACACAGATCCCACCTATGTATTCTGCTTTGAAAGTAAACGGGAAAAAACTGTATGAACTGGCCCGTCAGGGCCAGCAGGTGGAGAGAAAGCCCCGGAAAGTCACCATTTCAAAGCTGGAAATCGGGCCGGAAAACGGAATGGCATATACGCTGGATGTCGTCTGTTCCAAGGGGACTTATATCCGAACTTTGTGTGAGGATCTTGGTAATGCGGTGCAGGCTTGTGCCTGTATGGGCAGCCTGAGAAGGATCCGGGCGGGAAACTTTACCATTGATGACAGTCATACTATAGAAGAAATCCAATCGGATCCTGAACGATATCTTCTTCCTGTTGACAGCCTGTTTCAGGAGTACCCGGAAACGGCGGTGACTCCAAATCAGGAGAAAGTGATACGAAACGGAGGGAAATACTCCACATCTCTGCATGAGGGAACCTATCGTTTCTATTCACAAAACAGAGAATTTCTCATGCTTGGCCGCGTTGTTGACGGTCAAGTCACAACCATTAAGAGTTTTTTTGAGGTCTAATAACATGAATGAAACGAAGAGGGCAATTGCATTAGGATTCTTTGACGGTGTGCATATTGGTCATGCCGCACTGATGAATCGTACCTCTCAGGTTGCAGAACAGATTGGAGCAATGCCGTCCGTATTAACCTTTGATGTTCATCCGGACACCCTTGTCTATGGTCATGAAGTTCTGCTTCTTAATGATAATGCCGGGAGGAAAGATATCATCAGCCGTCTGTTCGGGATCGATGATGTCATCTTTATTCATTTCAATAAAGAGATCATGCATATGCCATGGAAACAATTTGTGGACACAATCGTCCAGGAATTGAATGTGGGATGGATCGTTGTAGGCCATGATTTTACTTTTGGTGATCGCGGGGAAGGAAATGCAGAACGACTGCGTGAATACTGCGATGAACTGGGAATCGGATGCGATGTGATCCCGGCTGTTACTAAAGACGGGATTACCGTCAGTTCGACCTATATCAGAAAACTGATTGAAAACGGGGAGATGGAGAAGGCGAATGAATACCTCGGCCATCCCCACAGTCTTACCGATACTGTGCATACCGGATTTCAGCTGGGGACCAAAATGGGTACGCCGACGATCAATATGTTTTTCCCGCGGGGAGTAATCATCCCGCGTTTTGGAGTTTACGCGGCCAAGGTCTATCTTGATGACGGAAGCTCCCATATTTCCGTTACGAATATCGGGATTCGTCCGACGGTAAGTGAGACTAAATCCGTCAGCGTGGAGAGTTACATCCTGGATTTCAATGAGAATCTGTACGGCAGAACTGTCCGGGTGGAGTTTTATAAACATCTTCGCGACGAACGCAAGTTTTCTGATTTTGAGGAACTGTCCCGTCAGATCCGCAGAGATGCGGAGGAGACACGTTGCTATTTTGAATCAACATAAAAAAAGGAACGTTTCGATTTTTGATGAAACGTTCCTTTAATTCATACATTGGCTGCGATGGACTTTTTCTTTGAGTGCCCTCGTCCATGACGCCGAGACTGAGATGCTTTGGATTTATAGAAATCAATCAGTTTGGGATCCGCCTCATAGATCAGCCGGTTTGCAGTCCAAGAGTCGTCATCCGTCTTTCGAAATTTTACACGGACAAGGTATTTTCCGTCATCCGGGCAGGTATACAGATTCATATACCGCTGATCGCCCTGATTGATCCAGCGAAGGTGGCTCATCTCTTGTTCGCAGGTCGGGCAGGAGATAGAGATCAGACCGTCATCTGCAAATGCGTCCGATTTGCTGTAATAACCGGGAAACACAATATGCTCGATGGGTTCACGTTCATTGTTCCCGCTGCTCGGCTTTGAAGAGAGGATACGTTTTGCCTCATCGTAGTGTTCAATCCCGAAGGGAAGATCCAAGTGAGTGCAGATCAAAGCGGTATTGTAAGCATCTCCCAATGCATCATGGGCGACGCGGGTCTGTTCAATACCGAAATGTTCCATGGCAGTAGCGAGAGACTTCTGGTTTTTGTCTCCGCCGGTCTGATTGTTGTAAATCAGCTGAAGATTGATCCATTCGTGGATCCAGTCCCAGTCCAGATCATGGATGATGATATTCTGTTCCATGATTCCCTGATCATCGTATCCCCAGGTGAGGAAGGTGACATCATCTCCGCACCATTCACGGAACTGCTGAAACGCATCTTCAAAGGCAATGCCGTGGGAAAGGCGTTCTGCATCGAACCCAGTGAGCTTTTTTACTTTGTAGTGCATCCGTTTGAAATAGATGGGACGGACATCCACCGTGAATTCTTCACCGGGTTTAAAATTCTCGTCCAGTTTAACGGCACCGATTTCAATGATCTCTCCCCGCAGATGGATAGGTAGTTTGTTGAAGATTGCGGCTTTGGAACTCATAGCCTGATTCCACTCAAGATCAATTACCACATAATTCATAAATAGATTTATCAGTCCTTTTAAATAATTCAAGTTAGTATAACACAAAACAGAACAGATGTATATCGTTTTGGTGCGGGAACATAGAATGAGTTTTCTGCGGTTTTTCTATGGAAAAGATGATCAAATTGGCAAAAAAGCGCTGTCAAGACGCAGAATTAAAGGTCATTGTGAGAATTGAACCGGAAGAATCACTATGATATACTTTACATAACGTTTTTTAAGGAGTCGAAACTCATGAAAATAGTTGTATTGTGCGGAGGGCTCAGCCCAGAGAGAGATGTATCTATTTCTTCCGGTACCAGGATCGCCAAGACGTTGAAACAGAACGGCCACCAGATCGTTCTTGTGGATATGTATTTCGGCCTTGAAAACTGGCAGGGCTCACTGGACGATATTTTCGATAATCCTCCTCCGCTGAATGATATGCTCATCTCGGAGCAGGAGCCGGATCTGAATGAGATCCGTTCCATGCGACGGATCGATACCGGAAGTGATTTCGGCGACCGTGTGATCGAAGTATGTCAGATGGCAGATATCGTTTTTATGGGTCTGCATGGTCAGTGTGGAGAAGACGGCAAGGTTCAGGCTGCCTTTGATCTTCTTGGGATCCGCTACACCGGTTCCGGTTTCCTTGGAAGTGCTGTGGCTATGGACAAGGACATGACAAAACAGATCATTGCACAGCACCAGATACGTACGGCCGCATGGAGGACGTATAGCTGCAGTAAGGTTTCTTCTGAAATGGTGCTGCGAGATCTGACTCTTCCACTGGTCGTTAAGCCGGATAATTCCGGTTCCAGCATCGGAGTTTCCATTGTTCATTCCGAGGACGATCTGAAAAAGGCGCTGAAAACCGTAGCCAGGGACAGCGACTATGTGGTTATCGAACAATATATCAAAGGAAGAGAGATCCAGGTCGGTATCCTTGATGGGAAAGCGCTTCCCAGCATTGAGATCATCCCCAAGGATTCCTTCTATGATTATAAGAACAAGTATCAGGCAGGTGCCGCAACAGAGATTACTCCGGCCCCCATTCCCGCGGAGGCGGAAGAACGTGTCGGACGGATCTCGGAAAAGGTGTTTAATTTGCTTCGTCTGGATGTTTACTCCCGTGCAGACTACATTTATGATGAAAACGGTGAATTCTGGTTCCTGGAGGTCAATACACTGCCGGGCATGACTCCCACCAGTCTGGTGCCTCAGGAGGCCGCAGCGGCAGGTTATTCCTACGGTGAGCTGTGTGAAAAAATAATTGAAGTATCGATGAGGAAATACAATCAGTGAAAGCTATTAAAGTATCAGAGATCGCAAATATTGTGGAAGGGAAGCTGTACGGTGATGGAGATCGAATCGTAAGCTCTGTGGTCATCGACAGCCGTAAAGTTCAGAAAGACTCCATGTTCGCCGCTTTCCCCGGAGAAAAAGTGGATGGTCACGACTATATCGGTAAGGCGTTTGAAAGCGGAGCGTCCTGTTGCATCGGGAACCGCGTGCCGGATGGGGAGACTCGGCCAATGATCATCGTGGAAGATGTTCAGAAGGCATTGAAGAAACTTGCCACTTGGTACCGGAACACGCTGACGATCCCTGTGATCGGTATCACGGGAAGCGTCGGTAAGACTACGACGAAGGAAATGGTCTCTTCCGTTCTGGATACCCGGTTTAAGGTGCTGAAGACAGAAGCCAATCTTAATAATGAACTGGGAGTGCCTCTGACTATTTTTCGTATCGAACCAGAGCACGATGTGGCTGTGATCGAAATGGGCATCTCTCATTTTCAGGAAATGACCCGTCTCGCACAGATGGCACAGCCTGATATTGGTATCTTTACGGTAATCGGTTATGCGCATCTTGAAAATCTGGGGAGCCGGGAAGGGATCCTCTGGGCAAAGACGGAAATGGTCAAGTATATGCAGCCGCAGGGTGTGATGATTGTTAATGGAGATGATGATCTTCTTTATGCGTATCCTGCAGAGCGTGACAAGATCACATACGGAACAGATCTTCGGTGCAAGGTGCGGGCAACGGATATCGAGATGACGGAAGAATACACTTCCTGTACCATCACCAACGGAGAGCGCACGCTTCCGGTTCGGATCCATGCATACGGTAATCATATCATCTACGCGGCACTGGCTGCGGTTTCCGTTGGATTTCAGTTTGGCCTGTCGGATGATGAGATCAGGAGAGGGCTGCTTGCCTATGAAACGGTAGGGCGCAGGGCCAGCGTGATCCAGACAGGAAAACTGACCTTGATCGATGACTGTTATAATGCCAATCCGGGTTCAGTCAAGAGCGCATTGGACTCCATGGATCACTTTAACGGACGTCATGTCGCGATCCTGGGCGATATGTTTGAACTGGGAAAGGAAGAGAACGCCCTGCACGAGGAAGTGGGAGCCTATGCGGTGAAACACGGCGCAGATCTTGTGCTGACAGTGGGAGGACTCTCCGAACATACCGCAGAGGGAGCCAGAAAAGCCGGAGGAAGAGCGGAACACTTCAACACGAAGGAAGAACTGATGGACCGGCTGGATGCCATCCTCCATGATGGGGACATTGTACTGGTAAAGGCATCTCATTCCATGGAATTTGAGAAGATTTCAGAAGCTATCAAAAAAATCAATTAATAAGGTAGCATCCCGAGAAATCTAATATTATTAAAACATCTTAAAATATTACCAAAAAATGGTAAATCCGCAGAAAAATAGCACTTATTGAGGATAATGCGTATATGTTGTAACTCAAATAAATTTGCTTTTTTTGGTATTATTAGTTAAGATTATAAAGATGTGTGTGTTGATTTATCTGATTTGGAGGGGATAGTAATCATGAAATCGACTGGCATTGTAAGAAAGGTGGATGAGCTGGGGCGTATTGTACTTCCCATCGAACTGAGACGTACAATGAGCATCGAAGAAAAAGACAGCCTCGAGATTTATGTCGATGGCTCGAATATCATTCTTCATAAATACCAGCCTTCCTGCGTTTTTTGCGGAGGAACTGATGGTCTTGTAGAATATGAGACCAAGAATATTTGCCGCGAATGCAAAGAAAAAATCAGTCATATGTAGATCACAGCAAAAAACGAGCCTGCCGGATTTCCGGCAGGCTTTTTCTGCTATTTGGATGTGGCCATGGAATACAATTCGTTCTTTGAGAAACCGGATTGGGAAGAGGCCAGTTTGCAGGATTCCTTGAGAGACCGACCTTCTGCTCGATATTGTGATACCAGAGCCAGCGCATCTTCTTCGGACATGCAAGGGTCGGATTCCTCCGGGCGTCCTTCCACGATGAGGACGTATTCTCCCTTGGGATCATGTTCTTCGTAATAACGAACTGCGTCGGAGAGTGAGAAGGGGAGTATCTCCTCGTGGAGTTTTGTCAGTTCTCGGCACAGTGTTATCTTTCTTCCTTCACCGAATACATCTTTCAGATCGGAAAGTGTTTTTCGAAGCTTATGCGGAGCTTCATAGAAGATCATGGTTCTGGGTTCGCCCGTGAGTTCTTCCAGATGTTCCCGACGGCTTTTGTTGTTGGTGGAAAGGAAGCCTTCGAAACAGAACCTTCCGGTAGGAAGTCCGGAAAGAACGAGAGCGGTAATCAGTGCCGTAGGGCCGGGGATCACGGTAACAGGAATGTCCTGTTCCATGCACATTCGAACGATGTCCTCGCCGGGGTCGGAAACTGCCGGCATTCCGGCATCCGTCACCAGTCCGCAGGACTCACCGTTGAGGATCCGCTGAACGATCTTCTCGCCGCTGGCGTATTTGTTATGCTCATAATAACTGACCAGGGGCTTGTGTATATCGAAATGATTTAACAGTTTCAGAGTTACTCTGGTGTCTTCCGCAGCGATAAAATCTACGGTGGACAGTGTTTCAACGGCACGCGGAGAAAAATCGGAGAGATTACCGATAGGCGTACCGATCAGGTATAAGGTTCCGGACATGTTCTTGCGACCTCGCTTATATTTGATGATAGATTAGTTTTGCTTCCTGTGTCATCGTACCGGCCTGTTCATGAAGGATCAGAACCGGTTCTACCTTCAGGCCGGGATTGCCGTCGTAGCGGCCTTCTATCAAGACCAGACTTGCTTTGTGTAAAACGCTGTGCTGGACAAATCGGATCCGTTTCGGCTCGATATGATATCTCGTCATAGCCGAAGTCAGTTCGACCATACGTTCCGGACGATGTACAAGACAGATCTGTCCGCCGGAACGAAGAGAATCCGCAGCAGAACGCATAAGAGAATCCAGAGAGAAATTTGTTTCAGAACGGGCGACCTTACGTGCTTTTTCCGGCGATGTTTCTCCACTGCCGGTAGAAAAATACGGAGGATTGCAAACGATAAGATCCAGACGGTGAGATGGGATGATATCGTGGAGATCCTGAAAGTCAGCACAATGATATGTGACGTCCGTTTCCATTTCGTTTTTCTGCATGTTGAGCCGTGCAGTTTCCAGCGAACTATTCTGAATGTCGATATTCATCAGACGTACAGAAGGCTCCTTGCATTTGATGAGAAGACCGAGAATTCCGGAGCCGCAACCGAAATCTGCAATGACACAATGCTTTCTGGGAGCGACAAAGGATGCCAGAAGAATAGCGTCCGTACTAAGGGGAAATGAATCGCCTGCGGTATAGCTTGGTCCTCCGGGCCATAATTGTGTGAATTTAGATTGATATTCCATAGCTTGATAATTAAAACGGGCGATAAGTTGCCTTATCGCCCATTCTGTCTTTTTTTCTGAGCTAATTAACCCTCGGTGATAGCTTCAGCCGGGCACTGTGCTGCACATGCACCACATTCCAGGCACTTCTCAGCATCGATCTCAAAGTGAAGATCGCCCATGGAGATAGCTTCAGCAGGGCACTGTGCTGCGCAAGAGCCGCAGGACAGGCACTCGTCGGTAATTACATAAGCCATAATAATATCCTCCCTTAAATATTGGCCTCAGGCCAAGGTTATTGTAGCATACTCTTGCAAAAAATCAACGAATAAATTGTGAATAAGCACCATAGTTAAGAAGCCGGCCTCATGAGAGGTCGGCTTCTTAAAACATGATGATAATTATTCAATGGAAATCATATAATAGTAGATTGGCTGTCCGCCGTTTACCAACGATACTTCCGCGTTGGGGAAATAGGAAGCGAAAGATTCACTGGTGCTCTCTGCGGCATCCTCAGTCACATCTGCACCATAGTAAACGGTGATCAGCTCCGGATCGAGATCCAGTTTTTCCACCGCGGGAACAAAAGAGGACAGAGAAGCATCAAAATCCGGGCAGCTTCCGACCAGAGTCCCGTCCAGAAGTGCCAGATACTCGCCCTCCTTGATATCGTGTCCGTCAAAGACGGAGTCTCTGGCGGCATAAGTGATCTGAGCGGTATGGACCTGCTTAATGGAATCCGTCATCATTGTTACGATCTCATCTGCCGAGCAGGAGGGATCAAAATTCAGCATGGCGGATATTCCCTGAGGCACCGTTTTCGTGGGAATCACGATGACCTTTTTGTCGGTCAGGGGATCACACTGTTCTGCAGCCATGATGATGTTTTTATTGTTGGGAAGAACAAATACCGTTTCCGCATTTGTCTTATTGATCTCTTTGAGAATGTCATCGGTGGACGGATTCATGGTCTGACCGCCGGTAACGATGGTGTCAACGCCAAGCTCACGGAACAGTTCCGCCAGACCTTCGCCAGCACATACTGCGACGGTACCGAATTCCTTCGGGGGCTCTTCAGGAGCAGCGGGTTCCGCTGTTTCCGCACTGCCTTCCACCAGCTCGTCGTGCTGAGTGCGCATGTTTTCGATCTTGCAGGTCTCCAGCGTGCCGTATTTCTGAGCTTCGTTCAGCGCATTGCCGGGAATGTTGGTGTGTACATGAACCTTAAAGCACTCATCGTCTTCGCCTATGACAAGACTGTCACCGATACTGTCGAGATAGGCACGAAGAAGATCCAGATCCTTGTTGACGGTCTTGCGTACGATGAATACGGTATCATAGGCAAATTTGATTTCTTCCGTGTCAAATTTTTCGAATACGGACTGTTCTTCCGATGCGGAGGCAGGATCTTCTGCGGGAGCCTGCTCTTCACCGCGAAGGCAGCGAAGCATTGCTTCATAGATCGTGATATAACCCTTGCCGCCGGCATCAATCACTCCGGCTTTCAGAAGAACGGGGTTCTGATTCATGGTATCGGCAAGTGCGATACGTCCGGCCTCCAGGGAGGCATCCAGCATTTCTTCCAGATCGGTTCCGCCGTTGTCCGTGTATTTCAGTGCGGCTTCCGCAGCGAGTCTGGAAACGGTGAGGATAGTACCTTCTGCCGGTTTCATAACTGCTTTATAAGCGGCATCAACGCCGGCTTTCATTGCTTTGGAAAACTGGGGTGCAGTAACAGTTTCAAGACCCTTCATGTTCTTGGACAGACCACGGAACAGCAGGGAGGTGATAACACCGGAGTTTCCACGTGCGCCGCGAAGCATTCCGGATGCTGCGGTGCTGGCGACATCAGCAACATTAATGAAGTCTTTCTTGCGCAGCTCCAGTGCTGCATTGTTCACGGTAAGACTCATATTGGTTCCTGTGTCACCATCGGGAACAGGGAAGACATTCAACTCATTAATAACCTGCATGTTGGCATGCAGTGCTGCATCTGCACAAAGAATCATGTCCTTTAATTCGGATGCATTGATAAACTCTTTCAAATCGACAACCTCCATTGACGATGGCATCTACTGCAATCGTAAATTTAATAGGCATATGGAATCATGACAATGTCATGTTATTTTTCTTTTTTTCCTTTATCCACAATGACTGTGTCTACATAGACGTCTACATTCTTGACTTTCATGCCGGTCCACTTTTCAACTTTATAGCTGACTTCATTGATAATGCTGCGGCAGACGGCAACGATATTGACGTCATAGTCTACACCAATATGAAGATCAAGGGAAAGACTGTCATCATCATTTAGGGAAACATCCACACCTTTGGACATGGATTCGCGGCGAAGCAGCTGCAGTGCGCCACCGTCTTTGCTGCGCCCGGCCATACCCTTGACACCAAAGCATTTGGTGGCGGCATCTCCGGCCAGATTGCGGAACACATCCATCGTTATGGTGATAGAACCTTTGTCGTTATTTATGGATACCATAAGTACGCTCCTTTCATGAAATAAATGAGCCATAACATTATAATACGTGGGGCAAAAAGAAACAAGTCATGAAAGAACACAATATCCCGAGTTTCTGAGGTTTGTTAATTATGATTTCTATCAAATTCAGCTTTGACCTGCCGTCTGCAAGATGGCCGGAAGACATGGATGTAGCTTTACTCAGTACACTCATTTTGGTACAATGATTCAAACAGGAATAGCTTCATAGGGAGGGAGTTTCTTGGACAGAAAAATTAAGACTATGGATGGAAATGCCGCAGCGGCATACGTGTCGTATGCTTATACGGAAGTGGCGGCGATCTATCCCATTACCCCGTCCAGCCCCATGGCGGATACCGTGGATAAAATGGCGACAGCGGGAGAAAAGAATATATTTGGCAATACCGTACGGGTTCAGGAAATGCAGGCAGAATCCGGCGCCGCCGGTGCCGTGCACGGATCGTTGAATGCCGGGGCGCTGACGACGACTTATACTGCATCACAGGGCCTTCTTCTGATGATCCCCAATATGTATAAGATCGCGGGAGAACTGCTGCCGGGCGTCTTTCATGTGACTGCCCGCGCTCTGGCATCTCATGCATTGTCCATATTCGGTGATCAGTCTGATGTCATGGCGTGCCGTCAGACCGGTTGTGCCATGCTCTGCGAATGCAATGTGCAGGAGATCATGGATCTTTCACCCATTGCCCATGTCGCAGCATTAAAAGGCAGAGTGCCGTTCCTGAACTTCTTTGACGGGTTCCGCACCTCTCATGAAATCCAGAAGATTTCGGTATGGGATTATGAAGACCTGGCAGAGCTGATGGATTATGACGCACTGGAACAGTTCCGTTCCCGGGCACTGAATTCCAACCATCCTACCATGAGAGGAAGCCACGAGAACGGGGATATCTTTTTCCAGAACCGGGAAGCTTCCAACTGCTATTATGATGCGCTTCCCGAGATCGTGGAAGAATACATGGACCGCATTAATAAAAAGCTGGGTACCGATTATTCGCTGTTCAATTACTACGGTGCTGAAGATGCCGAACGGATCATCATCGCTATGGGGTCTGTGTGCGATGCCACGGAGGAAGTAGTGGATTATCTGAATGCCCAGGGAGAGAAGGTCGGGCTTGTGAAGGTCCGTCTGTATCGTCCTTTCCGCGCGGACCGGCTTCTGAGAGTGATCCCGTCTTCCGTCAGAGCCGTTGCGGTCCTGGACCGTACCAAGGAGCCGGGAAGCCAGGGAGAACCTCTTTATCAGGACGTTGTAACCGCATTGGCGAACGGCGGCCGGGGAGAGATCAAGGTGATCGGCGGCAGATACGGACTCGGTTCCAAAGATACTGCCCCAAACAGCCTTTTCGCGGTTTACCGGGAACTTGCCTCGGATCATCCGAAAAGAACCTTCACCATTGGAATCGAGGATGACGTGACCGGGCTGTCCCTGCCTCTTGAGAAGGTACCTACTACTACGCCGGAAGGAACAGTCAGTGCAAAATTCTGGGGACTTGGCGGTGACGGTACTGTTGGAGCCAATAAGAATTCCATCAAGATTATCGGTGATCATACCGACAAATACGTACAGGCATACTTTCAGTATGATTCCAAGAAGACCGGCGGCGTGACGCTGTCGCATCTGCGCTTCGGCGATCAGCCAATCAAGAGCTCCTATTATGTGACGGCTGCGGATTTCGTTGCATGCCATAATCCCAGCTATATCACACAGGGGTTCAACATGGTTCAGGATGTGAAACCCGGCGGTATCTTCCTGGTGAACAGCCAGTGGGACGATGAGGAGCTCGGAAAGCATATGCCTGCAGATGCCAAACGGTATATTGCGGAACACGGGATCCATCTGTATTCCATCAATGCCATCGACCTTGCCCGGCAGATCGGTATGGGAAAACGCACCAATACCATCCTTCAGTCTGCGTTTTTCGCTCTGACAGGAGTTGTGCCGGTGGAGGATTCCATCCGTTATATGAAAGAGGCTGCGGAGAAGACCTACATGAAAAAAGGTCCTGAGATCGTGGAGCTCAATTATAAAGCCATCGATGAAGGTGCCCAGGCATTCCATGAGGTTGAGATTCCGGCAGCATGGAAGGACGCGCAGGACGCAGTCGCCGAGAAAGAGCTGAAAGGTCCGGAGAAACGGGTTCATATGATCCGAAATATCACCATTCCGGTCAATCATATGAACGGCGATACCATTCCGGTCTCCAAATTCCTTCCACATGCGGACGGCACCTTTGAACTGGGAGCTTCCGCATATGAGAAACGGGGAGTAGCCGTTACTGTACCAAAATGGGATCCGGATAAATGCGTACAGTGCAACAACTGTGCCTTTGTTTGTCCCCATGGATGTCTCCGGCCCTTCATGGTCACTCCGGAAGAAGCGGAACAGGCACCGGAAGGAGCCAATATCGTTCGTGTAAAGACCGGTAAAGGAAAGGGAAAGTATAAATTCACGATGCAGGTTTCTCCGTTGGACTGCATGGGCTGCGGGATCTGTTCCGGGCAGTGCCCGACGCATGCGCTGGATATGAAACCGCTGGAGAGTATGCTTCCGCAGCAGAAAGTCTACGATTATCTGGTGGAACTTCCGGAAAAAGAGGATATGTACGATCCCACCACACGGTTCAGTCAGTACCGAGCACCGTTCCTGGAGTATTCCGGAGCGTGTGCCGGATGTGCTGAGACCAGTTATGCCAAAGTGCTTACACAGCTGTTTGGTGACCACATGATGATCTCCAACGCAACGGGATGTTCTTCCATCTGGGGCGGTCCTGCCGCGGTGTCTCCCTATACGGTTAATCAGGAAGGGAAGGGGCCTGCCTGGGCAAATTCCCTGTTTGAAGACAATGCAGAGCATGGATTGGGCATGTATCTCGGTCAGAAAAAGATCCGGGATGATCTGAAAGAAAAGATCCTTGGTCTTCGGGAAGAACTGGACGATGAAAAACAGGAAATCGTGGACGAATGGATCGAAACCTATTCCGATGGCAGGAACAATCAGAAAGCGACCAAAGCGCTGATCGAAATGCTGGAAGGGCTGCCGGAAGAACTGGCAGTGGACATACTGCTGAAGAAGGATTATCTCAACAAGAAATCCATTTGGATCCTCGGAGGAGACGGCTGGGCCTACGATATCGGCTTCAGCGGACTGGATCATATTCTGGCCAGCGGAGAAGATGTCAATGTTCTCGTCTTCAACACCGAAGTCTACTCCAACACCGGCGGACAGGCATCCAAAGCATCCAACATCGGTCAGGTGGCACAGTTTGCCTCTGCGGGCAAGGAGCTTCGTTCCAAACCTCTGGCGGAAATGGCGATGACCTATGGATACGTTTATGTCGCGCAGGTGGCGATGGGAGCGGACAAGGGACAGACGCTCAAAGCCATGGTGGAAGCAGAAGCACATCCTGGTCCGTCCATTGTAATCGGATATGCTCCCTGTGAGATGCACTCCATCAAGGGCGGTATGAAGGGATGTCAGCGCGAGATGGATCGTGCCGTGAAGAGCGGTTACTGGGAATTGTTCCGGTTCAATCCGGATCTGGAAGAGGATAAGCTGGCCATCGACAGCAGAGAACCTTCCAAGGATTATCGGGAATTCCTTATGGGAGAGGCGCGATTCGCTTCTCTGCAGCTTTCGGATCCCGAGCGGTTCGAAGAACTGGCGGAGCGGTCCGAGGAGAATGCAAGAGCCCGTTATGAACATCTGCTGGATCTTCAGGAGATGTACGAAGACTGACAGACATCACAGTTTCCCTCGTGATCAGCAGAAAATGACGTAAATAACAATATATTCTTGATTTTAGTTATAAATACGCATAAAATGAGATTCATATGAGAGGAAGATAAAAGGGAAGAGATTCCCATCCGAAATTTCTAGGATTATCATAAAGGAGAAGATTATGAGTAAAGCATTAGTAGCATTTTTCTCCAGCTCTGGAGAAACCAAAGAGGTCGCGGAATGGATCGTGGAAGCCACCGGCAACGATTGTTATGAGATCAAACCGGCTGAGCCCTATACCGAAGCGGACCTGAACTACACTGAGCCGGACTGCCGCGCCACCGCAGAGATGAATGATCCTGACTGTCGCCCGGCACTGGCCGGAAAAGCAGATGTATCTGCTTATGATACCGTTTTACTCGGATTCCCCATCTGGTTTTATGCAGCACCCCGTGTTGTGAATTCCTTTATTGAGCAGACGGATCTGGCCGGGAAGAAGATCATCCCCTTTGCCACTTCCGGCATGGGCGGACTGAAAGAAGCTGTTGACAAACTGAAAGCTCAGTATCCCGCATTGGACTTTGAAGACGGCAAGTGCTTTGAAAACACTGCGCCCGAAGGCGAGATCAAAGAGTGGGCTAACACCCTCTGATTCCGATAAAGCTCTATAAAAAATGGTTTGCGACATTGATGATCGCAAACCATTTTTTTTGTTTTTTAATCGCGTTCCCGGATTCATGCTCTGCGCCAGATGCTCTTTTTTGCAGGGACGGATCCGTCGTCCTCATAACCGATGCAGATATGTTTTGCATTGTCGATATGCCGCAGTGTCTCCAGCAGACGGTCGGCGGCATCGTTGTCTTCGGTGCGGTTCATGAATCCCTCACCGAACATGATCTCGGTGATTCGCGCTTCGTTTCCTTCAATAATGATCCGATAATGTTCATATGCCGGACTGTCATCCACCGGGATGATCTGAACCTGCTTGTAAATACGGCAGATGTCGGTATAGGGGATGAAATAACGGCGGAATAATTCCTTGTAGTACAGCCCCTGTGTTCCTGCCCGGATCTTTTTGAAAGAAGCGGAACTGTTATAGTCTTGGGTATGAAGTTCGTCACAGATGATATGCCCGGTATGTGTTCGGAACCGGATGATACGATCGTTCTGGCTCATCTGCCGGCACCTCCTGTTTTCGTTTGTCTGTATCATATCAAACAGAGGGAAGGAACGTCAATTTGATAAAGGAAAAATACTTGACAATAGTTTCGGAAAGAGTATAATAAATAAGCCTGTCAAAAGGCGTATTATTCCTTGCTCTCGAAATACAGTCGGGGGCCACAAGACCAGAAGGAGGTGCTCATATGGCAAAAACCAGCGAAAAGTATGAAGTGATGTACATCATCAGCGGAAAACTCACCGAGGAAGAGACTGCTCCCATTGTGGAGAAGTTTAAGACCCTCATTGAGGAAAACGGTACTATCGACGAGATGCAGGAGATGGGTAAGCGGAAACTCGCTTATGAGATCAACTACATTCCCGATGGTTATTACGTGCTCGTGAAATTCACCAGCGCGCCGGATTTCCCCGCAGAGCTTGACCGTATTCTTGGTATTACTGATGGTGTTATTCGTTCTCTCATTACCCTGCGTGAAGAGTAAAAAGGAGTCTGGAATATGTTAAATCGTATTACGATCATGGGACGACTTACCGGTGACCCGGTTATGAGATACACCCAGAGTCAGACTCCAGTCGCTTCTTTCTCTCTGGCGGTGGAACGTGATTTCGGAAACCGCGAAACCGGAGATCGTGAAGTCGACTTTATCAATTGCGTTGCATGGCGCAATACGGCGGATTTCGTCACGAAATATTTCAAAAAGGGATCCATGGCTGTCGTTTCCGGACGCCTGCAGATCCGCAACTGGAAGGACAAAGACGGGAACAACCGTCAGAGTGCAGAAGTTGTAGTTGACAATATTTACTTTGGCGAGAGCAAACGCCGTGACGATGACAACGTCAGAAACGAGCAGGGTGATTCTTCTTATGCTGCTGCCGCTCCGGCTCCGGCATTTGAGACTCCCTCAACCGATTTGGGGGCATCATTCCAGGAACTGTCCGATGATGGTGACCTTCCATTCTAAGTAGGAGGATAGAACATAATGGATAACAAAAGCGCGAATCCCAAAATGCGTAAACGCAGAAAAGTTTGTCAGTTTTGCGTAGATAAAGCTACTTATATCGATTATAAAGATACTGCAAAACTTCGCAGATACATGTCTGACCGCAGCAAGATCCTGCCCCGCCGTACTACCGGTGTGTGCGCACCCCATCAGCGTCAGCTGACTGAGGCTATCAAGCGTGCCCGTCAGATCGCTCTGCTTCCGTACGTCACGGATTAATCAGTTGAATAAGGAATGCCGCTGAAGGAGTTTTCAGCGGCATTTCATTTTTTTCTACAGCAGATATTTGATGACCAGCAGCACGACCACTCCGGGGGCGCCGAAGAAACCTGCTACCAGAGCGTTGATCCAGTTCAGATCCAGTCCGATCCCGATGATGCCTCCTACGATATTGACCAAAAAAAGGATCACAAACCCGGTCACGGCATTCAAAAGCAGCTTCAGGATCCATTTGAGGGACGAACCGAGTATCTTGAAAAACAGGAGCAGAAATATTACGGCTATGACCGCGACAATGATCACGGCACCGGATACAGGTTCCATGTTGATCACACCTTTCTTTGAAGATTATACCACAAGTTATGGTCAATAGAACCAAAGAAAGCATCTGCATTAAAATATGTTACTATGTAAAAAATACCAGTTTAATTTTGCATGTAACTGGTCTATAATATCAAAGATACAAGTTATGTGTCATTTGCTTTAGAATTATGTTTTAGGGAGGCTAAATAATATGGTTGCGCAAATTTTAGCCGGCATTATTTTTGTCAGTATGTTTGTGCTGATTGTGATTGATAA
>CAJOQP010000037.1 GCA_905236515.1 uncultured Oscillospiraceae bacterium
ATACCACATGGGCTCTACCACGAGATTCCAGAAATTAAGCATTTCATACCCTCCTTTGCTTGGTATTTCTTCCTGTGCATCGCACAGGTGGATGTACCTATAAGGACGGAAAAGCCGAACAAATATTGCACAGAAACTTAAGAAAGGAGAGGCGTTTGCCATGACAAAAAAGAGCGAGCAGTACGGGCAGCGCATCGTACAGATCGATTCCCGTATTGCGGAACTGCAGAAGCAAAAGCGACTGCTGGAAACGAAAAGAAAAGAGGCGCTGGATCATGAATTCATGCAGGAGCTCCAACACTGTTCTCTTGGACGTGAGGAACTGCTGCAGCTGATCCGGCAGCACATGGAAGGAGGATCGGAGGAATGACGCAACAGAGAAAATTGTGGATCACCATTACATCGGTAGTCCTGGTGATCTCTCTACTTGCTTCCATCCTTTTGGTCTTTGCCGATGAGTACGTTCCTACGGTTCAACCTACTCCCTCACCCATCTACACGGGGCAGCCTTTCACTCAGCCGGGCAACGGCCAAGTGGAGGACCATGTAGAGGACGGAACCGGTTCCAAGGAATTCTACACGGTACAGACACACAATGGAAATACCTTCTATATCGTCATCGACAAGGACCGCATGGACGATAATGCATACCTTCTCAGCCAGGTAGATGAGAGAGATCTGATGGAGTTTGTGGAGGAGGAGCCGGTAGAAGAAACGCCCCAGGTCGTGCTGGAGGAATCACCGGTAGAAGAACCGGAAGAGCCGGAACGTTCTCATTCCTGGATTTGGACCCTGATTATACTGCTGGCCATAGCGGGAGGCGCTGCTTACTGGTATTTCCGCATGTATCTTCCCGGTCAGGAGGAGACCACGATCTCTGAAAGTGAAGGGATGGAAACACCAGAGACCGAGGATGCAGTAGAAGACTTCCCCACAGAAGAAGAGGAAAAGAAGGAGGAATCGAAGGATGATCGATCGGATGAATCTGTCTGAATTTACGGAATATGCTGCGGAACATATCCGGGAATACATGCCGGACAGCTATCACAACGCCGCTGTAACAATAGATCGGGTTCTGAAAGCAGGAGATGAGGTCTATACCGGACTTTCTCTGCAACGGGAGGGTGAAACACAGTACCCGCGAGTGTATCTCGAGGGAAGTTTTCACGACTATCTCACCGGCAAGGATCTGGAGCTGGTGATGAAAGATCTGGCAGATGAGTACTGCCAAGCCCGGGGAATGGGGCACCTGGCAGAACGTGCCAAGGCAATCCTGGCGGACCGGGAAAATGCAATCCAGCATCTTTCCTTCCGCTTGGTAAACCAAGAACGGAACCGGCAGGGCCTGGAAAACCGTCCCTGTCGAAGAATGGGCGACCTGGCTTTGATCTATTCCATCGAGCTGGGTTCCTCCGGACGTCTTCCCGTAGATAATAAGCTGGCAAAAACCTTCGATCTGGATGAGGACGCTCTGTTTGAAGCCGCGTTCCGTCACTCCCCGGAACTTTGCCCAGTGGAGATCCTCACCATGGGAGAAGCACTGGGCTTTCCCGGTGTCTCAGAGGACATGCTGGTGATCTCCAATACGGAACATGCGGATGGGGCTTCCGCTATCCTCTACCCCGGTGTGGCGGAAAACATCCGTGACCGATTGGGCGGGGACTTCTACGTCCTGCCCTCCTCCGTCCATGAGATCATTGCTGTGCTGAAGCAGCCGGAAAAGCTGGAGAGCCTGACTGCCATGGTGAAAGATGTCAACCGCACCATCGTCAATTCCAGAGACATCTTGTCAGACCATGTGTACGAATACAACGACAAAGGTCTTGCCATCGCACGGGAAGATCCTTCCCGGGAACACGCGAAGCCAGCGCGGTCACATGGTTTCGCTCTTGAATAAGAAAGGAGGTCGGGAGAGGGGGATCTTCCCTCTCCCCTATGGAAAACATGAACGAGAAAAAGAACAACCCGTTTCCACAGGGATTTTTCACTCTTGTGATCACGGAAAAACCCAGTGTGGCGAAGCAGTTTGCCGGTGTACTGGGGGCATATACCCGGAAGGACGGCTGGTATGAAGGGAACGGATATCTCATCTCCTGGTGTCTGGGCCATTTGTCAGAATTGGCAGCACCGGAAGTCTATGATCCCAAATACAAGCAGTGGAATATATCGGATCTGCCCATTCTGCCGAAACCATTCCTCATGGTGACGGATGGGGACAAAGCGGAGCACGCCGCCATGCTGTATGAACAGATGAACCGGCCGGATGTAAAACTCATCGTCAACGCCTGCGATGCCGGACGAGAAGGAGAACTGATCTTTCGCAACGCCTATGCGCTTTCCAAGAGCACCATCCCGGTGAAACGGCTGTGGCTGTCCTCTATGGAAGAGGATGCCATACAGGACGGGTTTGCCCACCTGAAGCCGTCGGAGGAATTTGACAACCTGGGCATTGCCGCCCGGTGTCGGGCAGAAGCAGACTGGCTGGTGGGCATCAACGGCTCCCGGGCTTTCACTTCTGCCTATGGAGAACGCATGTCCGTAGGCCGGGTACAGACACCTACGCTGAGCATGCTGGCGAAACGGGAAAAGGACATTGCCGGCCATAAGGTGAAAGAGAGCTGGTCGGTGAAGATCGATACAGGATGCGGCCTCATTCTGGAGACAAAGCCCAGTGATGATCGCACTGCCTGTTCTCAGCTATCTGCACGCTGTGAAAATAAAACTGTGACCATTACGGACATTCGGAAACGAGATACCCGCAATGATCCTCCCCTGCTTTATGACCTGACGACACTGCAACGGGAAGCAAACCGTTACTACGGATTTCCCGCACAGGCAACGCTGGATCTGCTGCAGAAACTGTATCTGGACAAACTTATCACCTATCCCCGGTCGGACTCCCGGTATGTGACTCACGATATGGAATTCTCCATCTATCGTTTGATCAAGGAGATTCCGAACTTTGACGGATTCCAGAGCATGACATCTCCTGGAAACGTCTCCCGGGTCATTGATGACCAGAAGGTCTCCGATCACACTGCGATCCTTCCCACGAAGCAGCTGACTCCAGCAGTCTTTCGAGAACGTTCCGCGGAGGAGCAGCATCTTCTTCGCCTCCTGCTCCTTCGTGTCCTGGAATCTACGTCCCAGGAAGCGCTGCTGCAGGAAAAGGAAGTGACCGGGGTCTGCTGTGGAGAGGAATTCACCGCGCACGGAAAGATCTATGAGCAGATGGGATATCTGGCGGCACGGCAACAGTTCCTGGACCGGTTTCTGCCGGATTACTCCAGAGAACAACAGGAGGAGCGAATCTCTCCGGAACGATTTCGCAGCGTCAAAACGGGAGACAAATATCCGGTGGAGGAAGTCTCCGTAGAATCCCACCGATCTTCGCCGCCCAAACACTATACCGAAGACACATTGCTCCGAGCCATGCAGAATGCAGAGAGCAAAAGCTTCCTTCCGGATGTGGAGCGTACTGGACTGGGGACTCCGGCTACCCGTGCAGGGATCATTGAGAAGCTGATCCGTGCCGGCTATGTCCAGCGAAACAAAAAGCATCTGCTGTGTACAGAGGACGGCGCCTCTTTGATCTCCCGCATGCCGGAGACTCTGTGCAGTGCTGCACTCACCGCAGACTGGGAGAATCATCTGCGTGATGTGGAGGCCGGTACTCTCGCCTCTTCCGAGTTCATGGCAGAAATCCAGAAACTGACCGGAGAGATCGTGGAAGAAGCCCGGAAAGTTCCACCACCGAAAAAGCCGAAAGGTCTTTCCGTTGGGTGCTGCCCGTTATGCGGCGAACCGGTGATGGAAGGTGAAAAGCTGTTCTACTGTGTCCGCCGGGACTGTCGCTTTGCGTTGTGGAAGGAAAACCGATTCCTCACTGCCGTGGGCAAAGAACTGTCCCGGGAAATGGCAGCCGATCTGCTTAAGGATGGTGCCACCCACGTGACGGATTTCCGCTCCCGGAAAAAGAATCGTTCCTTCATTGCAGACTTGCACATGCACGTGGAAGAGGATGGAAAGATACGGTATTCCCTGTCCTTCCCCAATGAATCCGATTAAAGGAGGTTTTAATGGATGAGTGAGAACAAAAAACGGTCTCTGCTGGATGAAACTCTGGAACGTTTAGAAAACGGCGTAAAAGAGTTCTTCACCAGCGAAAAATACCAGGAATACTTAAAAATTATGAATAAATTTTCATCTTATTCATTTCAAAATACAGTGCTGATCTCCAGTCAACGGCCAGACGCCACGCTAGTAGCAGGTTACCAGAGCTGGAAGACGAACTTCGGCCGGCAGGTCAAGAAAGGGGAAAAAGGCATTCGCATCGTTGCCCCTATGCCATCAAAAGAAAGCCGGGAAATTATTCAGCGTGATCCAGGCACACATGAGATTCTGCGGGATGAAAATGGAGATCCGGTAAAGAAAAAGATGGATGTTACGGTGCCGAGATTTAAGGTCATTACGGTCTTTGACGTCTCACAGACCGAAGGAAAAGAGCTTCCTAAACTGGAAGTGAATGCACTGCAGGGAGGTGTCCGAAACTTTGCTGACATGATGGAAGCGCTTCGGCGCATCTCTCCGGTTCCCATCGGATTCGAGGCGATATCCGGTCAGGCAAACGGGTATTACCACAACGTGGAAAAGCGCATCGCCATCAAGGAAGGCATGAGTGAAGCACAGACGGTAAAAACTGCGATCCATGAAGTGACGCACGCTGTGCTTCACAACAAGGAACGGATGCAGCAGGAAGGCACAAAGGATTCCCACACCAAGGAAGTGGAAGCAGAAAGCGTGGCCTTTACGGTGTCTCAGGCCTTTGGGGTGGATACCTCGGACTACAGTTTCCCATATATCAGCACATGGGTGCAGTCTCAGGACATGAAAACACTTCGGGCGTCCATGGATATCATCCGGCACACTTCCAGTGAGATGATACGAAATCTGAACGAACAGCTGCAGTTGATCCGCCTGGAGCGAGAGGGTGTTCGATACGAACTCTACCAGATTCAGGAGGGAACCCCATCTGCGGACTTGATGTTCTATCCATACTCCTATCTGGAGCAGCATGGGCATGCCGTCCAGGCACAGGATTATTCCATAGTCTACGAAGGCACGCTGCCTCCCGGTCAGGGTCTGGAAGATCTCTATGCAAAATTCAATGTGGACCGCCCTGAGGACTTCACGGGACGCTCTCTATCCATGAGTGATGTAGTGGTGATGTACGGTGCATCGGTGACCGCCTACTATGTAGACACCTTCGGTTTTCAGGAAATTCCGGATTTCGTATCAGCGCTGGAGCAGGAAAAGCCCCTGGATCTTTCCGCTCTGGCCAGCCAGATCGATGATGTGCTTTATCATTACGACACCTACGGCTACAACGATGGGATCGAAGACCGGGAAGCTTTTGTGGCATCCATCGAGAAAGATCTGGCCAGGGGCCATGTCCAAGGAATGAAAGAAGAACTGGAATATATCCGTGCAGACCCGGATCATCCGGAGATCTCTGCTCAGGCCGCTGGGCTGATCACCGCCCTGGATTCCCTTACTGAACAGATGGATATTACTCCTACTACCAAAGAGGAATCTATCTCGTACTACGTGGCAGAAAATATGGGATTTCCTGTGGTTGGAGAATACCGAGAAACGAACTCCCTAGAGGAAGCCAAGCAGCTTTATGAACAGCTCCCCTCCGGCAAGTGGCC
>CAJOQP010000038.1 GCA_905236515.1 uncultured Oscillospiraceae bacterium
ATATTAGTTTAAGAATAATTAATACCCTTAAATTATATCCATTTCAGAATAATAGCACAACCAATATCAGGAAAAACAACAGGGAAAAAGTGTTTAATCGCACACCGATGGAAACTTATTGGAGAGAATGATATAATACAGCTTATCAATTCCTCCGGGGATAAAGGGAAAGAAGACCCGGAGAAACAGATGGGGAAAGTGAGAGACGAAAAATGAAAAGAATTCAGAAGAATCTGATCAGCATTCTTCTGGTGGCGTCCATGATCGCGACACTGGGGATCACCGGATTCGCTTCGGCCTCTGCGGCAGGAGGAATGCGGGTCGGTGTCGGCAAAGCGGATATCACCGGACCGATTACGGATATCTCCACAGGGTACAATTCCCTGGGAGATCTGATGGAAGGACTGCTGATGCGCCTGTATGCCAGAGCGTTCATCATCGAGTCCAACGGTCAGCCCGTTGTCTATGCGACGGCAGAACTGGTCCACATGACGGAGAGCATCAAACCCAATGTCCTGAAAGAGCTTGCACGACGGGGGCTCACCCAGTACACTGCGGAGAATGTGATGCTCACGGCGACACACTGCCACTCTTCCACGTCCAATGTTTCCTGGTATGCGCTGTATGACCTCATTAACGGCGTTCCAGGCTATGACGATGAGAGCTACAACCTCATCGTACAGGGGATCGCGGATGCCATTCAGAGAGCGCATGAAGATCTGGCGCCCGGAAGTGTCAGCCTGGCCTATGCCAACACCGGTATCGGAAACTACAACCGATCCCTTGGCGCGGTCAAATGGAACGTGAACTTTGACGCCGGCAAATATGCATCGGATTATGATGCCGCCGTGAACACGGTGAGCAAGGAAATGAGCGTTCTGCGCTTTAAGCATGACGGGGAAGGAGATATCGGACTTCTGTCCTTCTTCCCGTCCCATGGAACATCCAACAGCATTGACAATACGCTGGTGGCTGCGGACCACAAAGGATATGCGGCGTGGTGTGTGGAAGAGCAGATGGGCGGCGACTATGTTGCTGCATTTCCGCAGAACGAATCCGGAGATGCCAGTCCCAACCGGCCGCATCAGGAAGATGTCACCGATGCCTTCCAGCGGCCGACGGATCTGGATTCCTCGCTGGATCCCATTGAGAACGAGATCGTTCAGGGACAGGAAGAGGCAGATGCCGCGCTTCGGATCCTGAAGGGCGGAGCCGGTGTGACGACCATCAATCTGTCCAATAAGGTTGCGTGGGACTACACCACTGTGGACTTCAGCGACATTGCTGTGGATAAGAAATACATCGGGGATTACCACATGCCGTATGATGATGTGGACCATGCCCATACCAGTGAACCCTGCATCGGCGCCGGAATCATTGCCGGTGATGAGGAGGGCGCTCCGGTGGACAACGCAGCAGAAGGCAGCGTCCGCCATGATTACAGACTGAATCCGGAGACCGGAGAGGTGGAGATCACGAAATGCGATTTCTCCATGATCGATCTGTATGGCCTGCAGAATCTGTTCGAGCCGTTGTGGCCCTATGCCATGGCGCTCCTTCAGTCCAACGGTTATGATGATGAGCAGATGGAGAAAGTAGTCTGTCTTGCAGTGGGAAATCTCATGCAGAAAGCGCAGCCGCTGCAGGTGTTCCGCATCGGCGAACTGGCGATCACCGGCTGTTCGTTTGAGCTGAGCACGGAACAGGGACGCCGCATCCGCGCGGTCCTGGAAGAGACGCTTCGCCCCCTTGGGGTCAGGAAAGTGATCAATTCCACTCATACCAACGCCTACAGCCAGTACATGTCCACCCGGGAAGAGTATGCCGCCCAGCACTATGAGGGTGCTACGACGCTCTTCGGGCCTTGGTCCGGCGCCGCCATGACGCAGGAACTGGACAAACTCTGCCAGAACATCGTGGCGGGCAGACACTCCGGAGCCGGCCCTGCACTCAATGAGACCGGTCCCGCTGCACTGGTGATCAGCACTCCCGCTGCTGCCGTCCCAACTGCTGCGGATTCCGGAGAGCCCGGATCTCTGATCGCCGATGTGGAAAAGAACAGCTTCGTTAACGGCGAGACGGTCACGGCCGTATTCGGGGGCGCCAATCCGCGGCACATCACGGACATGAGACTGTCGGGTAAACTGAACGAAGATTATACCTACCTTGAAGTACAGAAACTGGTTGACGGGAACTGGACCACGGTCCGCACGGATTCCGATCCCTATACCTACATCTATGTAAAATCTCCGTCTCTGGGACAGCCTATGCAGGCATCGGTCAACTGGCTGCTTCGCAATGTGGAGCCGGGGACCTACCGCCTGGTCTATAACGGGTATTCCAAGGATCTGCTTGGCAATTACAAAGGATTTACTTCCGAGAGCAGTCCGTTTCTTGTCAATCAGAGAAAAAACAGAGGGCTTCCCTTTGTGGATGTGCAGGAATCCGACTGGTGCTGGCCCTATGTAAAGTATGCTTATGAAAACGGCCTGTTTGCCGGAACTTCCGAGACTACCTTCGAGCCCAACACAGCCATGACCCGTGGAATGTTCGTGACGGTCCTCTGGGCCAAGGAAGGTAGGCCGAATGCAGGAGGCAGCTCCTTTAAGGATTTGAGAGCTGAGTGGTATAGGAATGCGGTAGCATGGGCTGCGTCCAATGGCATCGTTGGAGGATACAGCCGCGACAGCTTCGGACCGGAAGATCCCATCACCCGGGAACAGATGGCTGCCATTCTGCTTCAGTATGCCAGGTATAAGGACTTGGATACCACACCAAGCGGAATACTTCTGGGATACGGAGATATTCTGGAGATATCCTCCTATGCCGTCACGGCAATGAAGTGGGCAGTCGGACATAATCTTATGGCAGGAACCACCCGGGGTCTGGAACCGAAGAGCAATGCGACGCGTGCACAGGTCGCCGTGGTATTGAAAGCGTTCAATGAAAACTTCTAAATGAAAAGACCGGGCACATGCCCGGCGAAAAACAAAAGACACCGAGATCACAGCATTCTGATATGATCTCGGTGTCTTGTATTATATGAGAAGTTCCAGCAGAAAAACAGCGGCGCAGCAGGATCCTGCCACGAGAAATAGATTTCCGCCGACCCAGGCAACGATGATGCCGATGACAAGGGCACCGATGCCTGCAATGGGGGACTGTGTGGCTTCCACGATAGCGGGAAAGGTCATCACTGCCAGTGTGACATAAGGCACATAGTAGAGAAACGACTGGAAGAACCGGTTCTCGATGGGATGGCGGACGACCGTAAAGGCAAATACGCGGCAGAAATAGGTGGCAAGGGCCATAACTGCGATATAAAGGTAAATGTTAGTGTTCATCGGCGTCACCCTCCTTTGTGCGGAACGTATCTTTGATCGGAAACAGGATCGCTGCGGCGGAGGACAGGATCAGGGTCAGAAGGATGGTTCGGTTGCCTGCCGACAGAGTTTTTATCCAAGGGGCATAACGGCTGGCAAGACTGGCAGCAAAACTGCATACGACCACCAGCGCCACGATTCGGTCGTGACGTGCTGCCGGGATGATTACTGCGAGAAACATTCCAAACAGAGCGACGCTCAGCGCACTGACGATCTGAGCCGGTAGGATGTTGCCCACCGTGATACCCAGTGCGGTGCCCAGCGCCCAAAGAGGAGCGGAGACGATCAGCGCACCGAAGGAATAGGTCGGCTCGATATATCCCTGCTTGGCGATAGTGATCCCGAAAATCTCATCTGTGATGCAAAGACCGGCCAGCAGACGCCGGGACATGGGGGTATCTTCCGGAAGCCGCTGATTCAGAGCAAATCCCATCAGGACATAGCGGGCATTGGTGATGATCGTCATGATGATGAGCTGGAGGAGCGTAGCCTCTGCGGCATAGAGCGTAAATCCGATATACTGCCCGGCGGAAGCATAGGTGGTAATACTGGCAACAAATCCCTGCAGTGCACTGAAGCCGCAGTCTCTGGCCGTGATTCCAAGAGAAAAAGCTACCGCGAAATATCCGAGACCAATGGGGATCCCGTCCCGCATGCCCCGTATAAAAGCCGGTTGTCTACTCTTACTCATTTCGGTCCTCCTCATTTACGGAGCGGAATGCGCTTCCCTCCGTGACGCAGTATCACGGCGATTATTGTAGCACAAACAGAAAGAAAGAAAAGATAAAAACTGGGAAAGCGGCAAAACTTGTTGAAATCAGAATCAATTTGTGAGAAGAGGAGAGACCGGAAAAATGGCAGAACAATAACAGACTCCATTGACGACACATTTCGCAATCTGTAAAATTGACATATGGGAAATAATTCCAAACGGAAGAATCATAAGGAGGGGGGAATCCGATGAAGGACCTGAAACATATTCACTATTACGAAGAGTTGCTTGAACAGGCGAATAACGAACTCGTACGAAAGGCAAAAGAGGACGGGGGCATCGCGGTGGGATACACCTGCTATTATGTGCCGGAAGTACTTCTCAACTGTGGAAAAGCGTTTTCGATCCGGCTTAGAGCACCCAATACCGGCTCTCTGGATATCAGCCAGTATTACATGTCCAGTTTTATTTGCGGTTATACGAAAGCATTGTTTGAACGGGCATTTGAGGGCGGATACAACTTTGTGGACTTCTATGCATCCTCGGACACCTGTCAGCAGATGGTGCGAGTAGTAGAAAACATCCATGAACTGAATCTGATTGACAATCCGCAGTTCGGCTTCGGGATCATTGATGCTCCGCTGAAAGTAAGTCCGCACGGGATCAAGTTCTATACGGACCAGATTCGGCAGAACTTCCTTTTGCCGATGGAAAAGAACTACAATCTGGACTTTTCAGAAGAGGCCATTCGTGCTGCTGTTGAAGAGCACAACGAGATGTGCGCTGCTTTTGAAGAGATCTCCGATCTTCGAAAAGAAGATAATCCAAAGATTACTCCGCGGGAATTCCATATTCTTTGCTTGGTCAGCTATGCTTGTCCAACATCACTGATACTTCCGTATCTGAAAGAGACCCTGGAGGACCTTAGAAATAGAGAAAAAGATCCGGAAGACAAGTGGCGGGCACGTGTTGTAGTCGTAGGGAGCGAGTTGGATGACTATGCCATCTCGGAGATGTTTGAAAACGCCCGCTGTTATGTTGCGGCAGACCGGTATTGTTTCGGATCATTCCCCGGCCGTCAGCGGATTGCCCTCAAGGAGGGAGAGCCTGCACTGGATCAGATCTGCCGATTCTACCTCGAGACAAATCAATGCCCTCGGTTTATGTCTGCAGAGAAGGTGCAGGGCAGACGGGATCTCGTACTTCAGCTGGTAAAGGATTATCGAGCAGATGGAATTATCTATGAACAGGCGAAATTCTGCGATTTCTGGGGTTACGAACGGACTCTGAATACACAGGTTATGTGGGAAGAATATGGAATTCCTACATTAGGAATTGACCGCGAATATGTGGTACAAGGCTCTGGACAGCTTGCGACCAGGATCCAGGCGTTCATGGAGAGTCTAGAGATCAAGAAAATCCAGAAGGGAGGGAAAGGAAAATGAGTAAAGGCGCTGCAGATAATTACAACGAAAAAACTGCAATATATAAACATCGTGAGTGGAGAGGATGGAAAGATACTTGCTTTGATTTTGGACAATGGTGTGTCTTGTGGGGCATTCTAATAAAATGGGTGTTCAGTCACTTGCTCCAAAATATAAAGGCCATTTTCCGCTATCGATGGATGTTTTCATACCTTACCGTGCCGTCTTTCTTTGACCGGCTGTGTTCTGGGCAGAGGGGAGCCGGTCTGCGTGCCGCAAGATATAACCTGAATTATCTGGCAAGTGATGTTACGGGAACCTTGACAACGATCTTTTCCGCAGACCGGAACCTTCATCCCAACAGCAAAAAGGCCGAAGAGCTTAACAAAAAGATTATCTGTGTGGATGAGCTCCTCCCGGCGTTGCTGGGCAAAGGGTTTCCGGATTGCAAGATGATACTGTTTCAGGAATACCCCATGTATCTCCCTTCTCTGATCAATCAGCACAGTCCGGTACACTATATCGAGCAGACAGAGCTCCACGGATTGCCGGCAGATGTCTGCCCGCTTCCGTCGTTTGAAGCCGGACTTGCCATTGAGGACGATTTTCCAAAGATTGGTTGTTGCATGGTGACTTCCAACATGCCCTGTGACGGAAGTATCATGACATCCATGCTGCAAGACCGCCGTATTGGACTTCCGACACAGCCACTGAATATTCCGCTGCGGTGGAAACGGGATGAAGTTCAGGAGTATGCGGTGGCGGAAATGCTCTCAGCCATTGAATTCATGGAGAAGCACACAGGAAAAACATTTAACTGGGATACGCTGAAAAAGGGATGTGAGATATGGAATGAACAGAATAAAGCAAAGTTTGAGAAATGGGAGATGAACCGCACGTCCATTCCGCCGCATACCGGATCATCGGCGTGGTTGTACCGAATCTTTGAACACCAGGCAGTTTGCGGTGAGCAGAAAGCACTGGACAATGACCGGAAAGTAAATGCGATCCTGCAGAAACAGGTGGCCGCAGGAATCTGTCCAAAGAACATCAAACACCGGGCTGTTGTATGGAATACTCCTGCCAACAATTATGCAAATTTCAATAACTGGCTTCTGGAATGCTGGGGTATTGATTCTGTTTGCGAAATGATTGACCTGCACGGAACAGAACTAATTGATACCAGTTCCAAAGAAAAGATGCTCTACGGTATTGCAAGAATGTATCAGACATCGACCATGCGCGCTCATACCAAGGGCGGCTATGAGTTGATGCTGGAGGATCTTTGGGCCAAATATGACGAATTTAATGGTGATATGATTATCATGTTTGACCAGATTTCCTGCAAAGGAGTCGGTGCCATCAGCGGACTCTTTGAAGAAGGAGCTTCCCGCCGCGGAATCAAAATGTGTATTGTAAGGCAGGATTTAATGGATCCAACATCGATCACCCGACGTGAAATGAGAAGTGATGTTAACAACTTTATGCAGACCGTTATGAATGAGACGCCGGTGGATCCATCTCTGGTAGATTTCGATGACGATGAAAGCTGGTAAGGGAGGAGAGAAATGAAAGCCCTGATTATTGTTGCAGTGGTGCTGATTGCGCTGTTTCTTTTCGTGGTAGCCGTATACTGGTTCAATTTGGATACAAAACTTGTTAAGGCCTTGGAGAAGATAATGATGAAGCACTATGATGATATGGAGCGAGATCATCGTCTTTAAAAGCAATCGCCTTTGAAATAATGATGCGGCATAGCGTTAATGCGCTGTGCCGTTTTTATCAACTGTGTTATAATAACAGTCAGAAAAAAGACATAAAAAGGAAGAAGATAAACATGATCTCAAATAGTTTTCAAGATTTAACACTTTCGCGTCTTGGATTTGGTGCGATGCGGCTTCCCATGATGGAAACGGATCCCTCAAAGATCGACGAGGAACAGGTCTTCCGGATGGTGGACTACGCACTGGAAAACGGAATCAATTATTTCGACACGGCTTTTCCGTATCATGCCGGCTATTCGGAGATCATTCTGGGCAAAGCTCTGGCGCGGCATCCGAGAGAATCCTTCTATCTGGCAACCAAGTATCCAGGACATCAGATCAGCGATTCCTATGATCCCGCTGCAATCTTTGAAGAGCAGCTGAAAAAATGCGGGGTAGAGTATTTTGATTTCTATCTTCTG
>CAJOQP010000039.1 GCA_905236515.1 uncultured Oscillospiraceae bacterium
GGAAAGAGCACCTGGAATTTCGGAAATCTGGCACGGTATTCGGATGCGTCTGATGTGTCGGATTATGCACTGCCGGCCATGCGGTGGGCGGTGAGCATCGGACTGGTGCAGGGCACCGACTCCAGGACCCTCAGTCCCAAGAAAACGGCCACTCGTGCGGAGATCGCCGTGGTCCTGAAAGCTTTTGACGAAAAAGTCGGCGCATGATGACTAACAGTAAAAATAAAAGAGAAGCGACATGACATCGCTTCTCTTTTATTTCTAAATACTGAAAACCAGTCCGATTACAGCAGTCCGCTCAGCAGAGGACCAAGCAGACCAGCCAGGAACTCGCCCAGTGCAGAACCGGAAGCACGTGCCAGTGCTTTTGCCTGATCACTTTCAAGAATAGATCTCAGAAAATCCATAATGTTTCTCTCCTTTTCCCATAATAGAACGGAGTTTCTCTTCCTCCGTTAATTTACTGTCATCATTATACCATCAGTTTGGACAATTTGTCTAAATTTTTTGAGTGAATCCATAATATAGACAAAAAAACAGGGATGGGATTATGTAACTTCACAACACTTAAGAAACCTTACAAAAACTAAGGTCGATCCCGCTGCCAGCATAAGGCGGGGATCAACCTTCAAACGATCATTGGATGAATCAGCACGTTCCGGAACCTTCCTGAAAACGTCGGGAAGTCTCCAGATCTTCATACTGCCGCGTGTACAGGCGGTAATAATATCCCTTCTTCATCATCAGTTCCTCGTGGGTTCCGGACTCCACGATCCTGCCGTCGGAGATGGCAAGGATCCGGTCACAGTCCACGATGGTGGAGAGACGGTGCGCGATCACGAAACTGGTACGGGATTCGGTGATGGTGTGGATCGCCTGCTGGATCTTCTTTTCCGTTACCGTATCCACAGAGGACGTAGCCTCATCCAGGATCAGGATGGCGGGATCGGCCAGGATGGCCCTGGCAAAGCTGAGCAGCTGTTTTTCTCCCGTGGAGAGAAGAGCACCGCCTTCGCCTACCTCACTGTCGAGCCCCTCTTCCATGTTCCGAACCACTTCGTCGGCGGAAACCAGTTTCAGCGCATTCCAGATCTCCTCATCCGTGGCTTCCGGCTTTCCATACCGCAGATTTTCCCGGACAGATCCGGAGAACAGATGGGGGGACTGCAGAACGTAGCCGATATTGCTGTGAAGCCACAGCTGGCTGCGATCCCGTACATCCCGTCCGTCGATGAGGACCTGACCTTCCGTGGGTTCGAAGAACCGGCATACGAGATTTACCAGCGTAGATTTGCCGGCGCCGGTCTCGCCCACAATGGCGATGTTGGATCCCTGAGGGACCATGAGATCGAAGTGGGAGAGGACCAGTTCTTCTCCGTCGGGATAATGGAAAGAAACATCACGAAATTCCACATCCCCGTGAAGCGGTTCCCAGTTTTCTCTTTTCGGATGGAAGGTATCGCCGTAGACTTCTTCCACTTCCGGCGTGTCCTTCACGTTGGGCGCCGTCTCCAGCAGTTCGGAAGTGCGCTCGATGCTGGCCTGCAGGGCGATGAAGGAGGACACCGCTTCCACGATGTGCTGGATGGGCTCCATGATGCCCAGAGCATAGGACATGAAGACGGACAGCGTACCGATCTTCATCATTCCCTGTACAGACAGGCTGCCGCCCTTCCACAGGACCAGTG
The DNA here is from genome assembly GCA_905236515.1 of uncultured Oscillospiraceae bacterium. Lineage (GTDB taxonomy): Bacteria > Bacillota > Clostridia > Oscillospirales > Oscillospiraceae > UBA2922. Next base: position 1,689 of record CAJOQP010000039.1, read on the forward strand.
CCAGTGCGATGGAGGACAGTGCGGTGACCGTGGAGGTGAAGAGCCCGGACCATTTGGTGGTACGTACGGCCATACGGTGCATGGTGCCGGTATCCCGGTCGAAGTCCCGTCCCATGATCTCTTCCACGGCCAGGGCCCGGATGGTGCGGGCACCGGTGATGCCCTCATTGAAGTTTCCGGTGATGAGAGCGTTCTGCTCCCGGACCCGCCGGTTCCAGACGATGAGCTTCCGCTGGAACAGGGAGATGAGGATCAGAGCCACCGGAACCAGAATAAACAGGGCCAGTGCCAGCTTTACGTCGATGAGGAACATGACCACAAAGACGAAGAGGATGTAGGATCCGTACCAGACGAGATCCATGATGCGCCAGGTAAACGCCGTGGCGATCTTGTCCGTATCACTCATGAGACGGGCATGGATATAACCCACATTATGGGTGTTGTAGTAGGAGAAGGACAGAGTCTGCAGGTGATGGAACACCGCGTTTTTCATGTCTCTTCCGATATACAGTTCGATCTTTCCGATGAGATAGCTGGAAACGACGTTGCAGATGACCTGCAGAAACAGTACCAGAAGGTACAGCAGGATGAATGTCGTCAGAGTATCCAGCGTCCCCAGCGCAATATAGTGATTGATGGCATAGCGGTTAAACAGAGGGTAGATGGAGTCTGCCACGCTGGAAAGCGTGCCCAGCAGGATCATCACCAGCATGCCGACAATGTAGGGACGGATAAAGGGGATCATCTTCCCCAGTCCGAAAAAGCGGGAAGAGGTATTTTTCATACAGCCGCCTCCTCTCCCACGGACTGGATCTCGCAGATGTCCCGGTAAAGACCCGGCGTGCGGTACAGTTCCTCATGCGTTCCCTGCTGGAGGATGGAGCCCTGATGCAGCACCGCAATGTTATCTGCCACCATCAGAGTGGAGATCCGGTGGGAGATCAGGATCACAGTCTGATCGTTCAGTTCCTCCCTCAGATATTTCCGGATCCTGGCATCGGTCTCCGCATCCACAGCGGAGAGGGAATCATCGAAAATGAGGATGGGCGGTGTCCGGATCACCGACTGGGCGATGGCGGTACGCTGTTTCTGACCGCCGGACAGAGTAACTCCCCGTTCACCCACCATGGTGTCCAGGCCTTTCTGGAATTTTTCGATGGTCTCATCCAGACAGGCGATGCGGCAGGCACGGGCCAGATCTTCCTTGGAGGAATGCTCCGAACCCAGCGTGATGTTTTCCCCGATGGAACGGGAGAAAAGATAGGGCTCCTGCAAAACGACGCCCAGATGCCGGCGAAGCCAGGGCAGGGGAAGATCCCGGATGTCCGTACCGCCGATGGTAATGGTGCCGTTTTCCCGGGGAAGCTCATAGAAGCGGTCCAGCAGAGCCACCAGGGTGGATTTGCCGGAACCGGTCCCGCCCAGGATCCCGAAGGTCGTTCCTGCGGGAATGGACAGGGAGATGTCTTTCAGCTTTTCCCGGCCTTCCACATAGGAGAAGGTGACATTGTGAAACTGGATGTCCATGGGAAGATCATCCTCCGGCTGCATGCCGTCCGCGGACTCTTCCGGCGCATCCATGATATAACGGATACGATCCACGGAAACACCGGCACGGGACATCTGGGAGACTACCCGTCCCAGAGAACGCACCGGCCAGGTGAGCATGGCGTTGTAGGAGATGAACGCGATATAGTCGCCGGCCGTCATATGACCGCGGACCACCTGTACTGCACCCAGGACTACCACCAGCATCACCTGTGTGCCGGAAATGAAATCACCGGCGGACCAGAAGAAGGAGATGAGGATGGAAAGCTTCATATAGGCCTTCGTATAGATGTCGTTCTGTGCGCGGAATTTTTCCCGCTCCATGCGCTCCCGCCCGAAAGCACGGACGACCCGGACTCCGGTGAGGTTTTCCTGGGCGATGGAGGAGAGATTGCCTTCTTCCTCGTCCGCCACCAGAAAGGTCTCGCCGATCTTGCGGAAGAACATCATGGAATAGAGGAAGATCACCGGGACGAAGACGGCGGACAGTACCGCCAGCTTCGGGTTCAAGCGAAACATGAAGTACAGGGAAAGGATGATCAGCAGGATGATGCGGAACACGCTGGTCAGCTGCTCCGACAGAAACTCCTTCACCGTCTCCACGTCCGATGTGCAGCGCTGAATCAGGTCTCCTGTGCGGTTTCCCCCGTACCAGGAGAAACGGATCCGCTCCAGATGGGAGAAGAGAGAGTTTCTCATCCGTTCCACCAGTGTCTCGGCACCCATGGAGTTTAAGACCTGATACCAGTAACGAAACAGTGCTCCCAAAAGCGCAAGGAGGATGACCACGAAAGCGATGACCGCCAGATGTTCCCGCACATAGGAAGCTCCGCCCAGTTTCGCCAGAAGGGCGCGCAGAACCGCCGAGGAATCCTCATGGAATTCCCCGGTAATAAGATCCACGGTGACCCCCACGAGACGGGGACTGATGAGATCCAGAAAACTGGTAACGATGGAGCAGAGGATGCTGAGGAGGAAGAACTTTTTGCTGCCTTCCAGAAAATACCACAGGATCCCGCTGCGGCCGGTACCGTATATGGAATTGTCAGAGGATTGCTTCGACATAATGACCTCGGAATACGAATAGTACGATCATTGTATCATGGCAGGCGTGGTTTCGGTGATGCAGATTCCACAGGACGGTGGAATCTTGACACTGCCCGTGATAAAATACTGTATCTGAAAAAACGGAAACGGAGAATCCAAATCATGGCGGAACGACCGATAGAATACTGTCCCTTCTGCGGCACCCGGCTGGAGCACCGGTATCACGAGGAAGAAAAACGGAAGATCCCATTCTGCACCTTCTGCGGCGACTGGCGGTTTCCCCGGTATAATGCCGCGGTGGTGATGGTGATCTTTAATGAAGTGAAAGACCGCATGCTCATGGTAAAACAGCACCACGAGGAACAGTACTACCTCGTGGCGGGATATATCGATGAAGGAGAGACGGCGGAACACGCTGTCGTTCGGGAGATCCGGGAGGAGACCGGTCTTCACGTGACCGGCTGCCGGTACAGCCATAGTCATTATTACGAGCCCTCCAACACTCTCATGTTCTGTTATGAGGTGACAGTGGCTGAGGGAGCATTCGTGCCCAATGAGGAAGTGGATGAGGGAAAGTGGTTTGATCCCGGGACCGTTATGGATCCCTCCGTTCCCAAGCATTCTCTGGCAGTGGAACTGCTCACAGAAGCCGGATACTGAATATACGAAAAAAGGAGGCCTTCCGAATGAAGAAGGCCTCGTTTTTCGTTAACCGTAGATACTGTTCTGCAGTGTCTCCGCGTTTTTCGGAAGATCGGGAATAAGGAGCGTCAGATTCCCGTAGTCACTGCTGTAGATATTGGCGGAACGGTAGGCATCCGCTGCGGGGATGCGGTTGTTCTCAAACGTGTCGAACCGGTGAAACAGGGCTGCCATTCCCAACCGGAACAGGGTCCCGATGCCCAGATCCGTGCGGATGAGAGGCATGGCGCTGTGAATGAATCGGATCTGATCCATGGGACTCTGGAGACGAACTTTCCGAAGGATCTCCATGATCACGGTGCGCTGGCGCTCGGTGCGCTCCCAGTCGGATTTTCCCACCACGCGAAGCCGGCAGTAGTCCGTGACCTGTTCCGCAGTCATGGAGTTCCAGCCGGCGTGGAGGTTCCAGCCGGCGTTGCTGATTCCGGCATCGGCATTCCATTCGCTCTGCCAGTAGTCTCCGGTGGTGCCGTTGAGCCAGTCCGCTTCCTCCTGAGTCAGTTCCAGATCCAGTCCGCCCAGACGATCGATAAGGGCAATAAAGCGGAAAAAGTCCACTTCCATGTTGGCGTCCACAGAGACACCAAAATCCTGCTGGATGGTTTTGTCCAGCAGATCCATTCCTCCGGCATAGTAGGTGAGATTCAACGGCCCGTATTTTCCTCCGTAAACCGGCAGGAACATATCCCTCATAAGAGAAGTAAGCCGAATGGTGCCGGTCTTTTTCTGTACGCTGCACAGGATCATGGAATCACTGCGCATCTGGGATTCCTGACCTTCCCGCCGGTCCTGGCCGATAAGAAGGATGTTGATGACCTTGCGGCTGTGGACAGGAGCGATCCGATCCAGACCCCATTCAATCCCATCTCCGGTGTCCTGAAAGGAATTCAGAGAGCTCGGATGGGAATCACCGGCGGTATCCCGGTCCATGCGGTTCAGTTCGTATACGATAAAGGTTCCTGCACACAGCAGAAAGAGTATTGTCAGTGTAATAATCAAAGTGATTATGAAGTGGAGCAGGGGATGTGCTCGGTGTTTATGCATGAGATCACTTCCTTCGATACAATGATAGCGGATAAAGGGAGAAAAAGGAAGAAACAATCGGGATGCAATGGAAAAGCGTTGAAAAAAGTTTAAAAAGGCGCGGGAATTCTCGTTCATTCATGTGTGAGATGAGAGCGCTCTAACGTTTTGAACTACAAGTTCATTGCATGAATCTGCAAAAAGCAATAGAATTACAGTATAGGTAACGGTTAGATATTGCGGAATGCAGAGGACTGATGGATATGAATAGAGCGATTCAATATCGAATATA
>CAJOQP010000040.1 GCA_905236515.1 uncultured Oscillospiraceae bacterium
CCGTTCATGATAAAGACGGCCCCGGTCTGTTTGAAATAGAAAGGGACTCCATGTCGGATACATTCCCTGCGAACCTCTTTGATCCACTGAAAATCACAGGGTCTGGCATTCGGTCCGGATTCGCCGCCACAGGTAACATGCTCGATCAACCCGGTGGCGAGATACTTCTCAAAATGAATCTCTTCCAGCATCGGTTCCGAAATGATCTGACGGTGCCTGATCGGAAGATCCAACAGGATCGGGAGTCTGTAATCCGCACGATCCTGATTTTCACAGGTGCTGCAGATGGTCACATGTTCCCAGCCTTCTCCCCAGTCCGGCGGCATACACTTCTCAAACCGGTCTATCCTTTTCGTGATGATATAGAAGGAAAGCTCCTTTCGCTCCCGGATCATATCCCAGCAGCCGGGTCTCCATTCGTCCGCTTCCTCAAGAAAGAAATCTGATGTCATGCATGCGTACACAACCCCGTCCTCCGGAGTGAGTTTGAATTCCTTTTTCCGGTTTCTTTTCAACGGGAGATCATAATCACCGGTTTTTGACACAATACCTGCATTCTTTCCAATACTCTCATCTCTCCGGTATACATAGCAGTTCGCACATCCGGGGCTCAGTTTTTTGCACCCATGCCAGGGATTCCAGATTGACATTACATGTACCTCTCTCACCTGTAACCATGCCATTATTCTACCACAATCCGGCACTGCTCACCACAGAAATAGTCAACAGAATGCAGACCGGAGCATTAAAAAAGTATAAAGAAAAGCGGCAGACAATCGGTACGCTGTATTATTACCGATTGTTCACCGCTTTTTCCCTGTACCTTCTTCAAATGTTCCGGTAAAATCCTTCTCCGCAAAAAGGTGCACATATTTCATTTTTTCGAATCATCTGCACCGACATCCTTCAGCACACCCTCCATAAGCTCTGCCGCGACATTGTTTATAGCATCCACATCCAGCCGACGGACTACTCTGACGGGGTAATTGACGGGTTTCATCGGATAACCATAAGACTCTTCCCTGGTGTTTGGCTGCATCTTAAAGCCATTCGTTTCGATGTGGAGTGCACCGTAAGGGAAGTATTTCCCCTCAAAATATGTGGTGATATTTTTCTTTTCGGAAAGGACCATGTAATAAGGTCTGGAGAACATCCCAAAATGCTCCTCAATGACCTTGCTCTCGCCCACACCGATGATCGCATAGATATCCCCATCCACATAGGCGATCCTGCTTATGACAAAGAACTCGGTATAAATCGGATCGTTCTTCTGAGGGTAGCGCTGGTGCCTTGTATATTCAAACGGAACATACTGCAGCTTATCGCTTCCTTCCGGCCGGAACAGCATCACGTTGTAAAGGTATGCAGGCGCTTTCGTCTCCGAATCCGGATGGATCGCTTTATTCTTGAACTCAGCATCCTCATATTCTTCCGAACGCAGCGTCGTGATCGTCGCAGGAGGAAAAAAATTGAAGCCGTAAACGCCCCGGCTGAAATCCTGATACCTTCCGTTGATCTGCATCAGCAGCGGCTTATAATCATCACTATAGAAAAGTCCCCTGGCATCCAGCTCCCTTTTGAAATCCCCTGCAGACTTATAATCGGCAGGTTCCACCGTATACATGTCCTTTCCCTCGTGTTCGCGCCTGTATGCCCTTCTTTCCATAATCTTTTTCCCGAACAGCAGGACGAATACGGATATTACAGCCGGCAGAAGCAACGCAGTTATACAAAGCACACACAGGATCACAGGCTTTACATTAAGGAACTCCGATCTGTCTCTGACCAGTATCCATATAGGCCGGATCACGCATAGTATCACCACCGCTGCGATCGTTCCGAAAAATCTCACATACGCAAATATTACGGCAATTCCAAAGCCAAGTTTCTTCTTGTCTGCAAACCAGATCGCTGCTGCATTGATCAGGATCCATGCCACGATCAGGATCAATATGCTCAGATATTCAGACTTCAGACTGCTTATTACACCTTCACTTATTTCTGTCATCTATACACCCTTTCCATAATCCACAAAAGAAAAGGTACTCCCGGATCACCATCCATCTCCTCATAGATCTGATTGAGTCTCCGACCGTAGCCATGACCGGATTCTTCGTTTTTTTCTCTTTATCTCCCATACTGAGATAGACCTTCTTCGTCTTAATATGTTCCCGTTCCGCCTTATCAACAAACCCGGGGAACCATACCGACGGAGATGCCGCTGCCACTCCCTCAAAGCCATCCTCTCTGTAAGCCGCTCAGAGAGCGAAAAGACCGGCTAAAGAATATCCGCCGATGATTTTCCTATCCATAGGTCCAATTCGGCATAAAACACTTTCCTTGAGATCCTGAAGCGTTTCCTCTGCTCTTCCACCGAATCC
>CAJOQP010000041.1 GCA_905236515.1 uncultured Oscillospiraceae bacterium
CGGTGGTGAGGTTGGAGAACCGGTTGAGGTCCTCATCGATGAACCGTTCGTAGTGTCCCAGATCCAGGTCCGTCTCCAGACCGTCCTCGGTGACGTAGACCTCCCCGTGCTGATAGGGACTCATGGTGCCGGGATCCACGTTGATGTACGGGTCCAGTTTCTGGGCCGCCACCTTCAGCCCCCGGGCCTTCAGCAGACGTCCCAGAGACGCGGCGGTGATGCCCTTGCCCAGACCGGATACCACGCCGCCGGTAACAAAGATGTATTTCGTCATAATGAATGCCTCCTTCGATGCATTAAAATCCATACATTCGTATAGGGAAGCCATGACGCAAAAAAACGCTTCCCGATGCCTTAAAGGGGGCACTATCCCCCTGACACCAAAAAGCGTTTTTCAAACATATTATTACCGTGAAATCACCAAAAACCGGTGGTCCCAGTTTCAATTACTGGTGTAGTTTACACCAACTTGCATCCATCGTCAAGCAATTTAAGTAAAATTCGTTGACTTTGCACTGTTTTTGCGTTAGATTTATCATCGTAATGGCAAAATCGCAAAAAAATGCATCGATTTTCGTGCACTATTAACAATGCAAAAATCGGTCATTTTACGGATTTTGCGCTGAAATTGAACGTTTCACGGAAAGGAGATCCTCATGTATCTCACCGAGATCTTTGGTTCCAAGGTATTCAACGACGATGTGATGCGGCAGCGTCTGCCCGCCGTCACCTACAAGGCACTGAATACCACCATCAAACAGAACAAGCGTCTGGACCCGGAAGTGGCCAATGTGGTGGCCAACGCCATGAAGGACTGGGCTCTGGAGAACGGAGCCACTCACTTCACTCACTGGTTCCAGCCTTTGAACGGCGTCACGGCAGAGAAGCATGACAGCTTCATCAGCCCCGTGGGCGGCGGCCGGATCATCAACGAGTTCTCCGGCTCCAACCTCATCCACGGCGAACCGGATGCCTCTTCCTTCCCCTCCGGCGGCATCCGCTCCACCTTTGAAGCCCGCGGATACACCGCATGGGATCCCACGTCCTACGCCTTTATTAAAGATAATGTGCTGTGCATCCCCACCGCATTCTGCTCTTACTCCGGGGAAGCACTGGACCGGAAGACTCCGCTGCTGCGGTCCATGCAGGCCTTGAACAAACAGACCATGCGGGTGCTGCGGCTGTTCGGCAATACCGATGTGGATCACATCAAGCCCACCGCCGGTCCCGAGCAGGAATACTTCCTCATCGACGAGGAGATGTACAACCAGCGGCTGGATCTGAAATTCACCGGCCGTACCCTCTACGGCGCCATGCCTCCCAAGGGGCAGGAGCTGGATGACCACTACTTCGGCGTCATCAAGCCCCGGGTACAGGAATTCATGCGGGATTTGGACGACGAGCTGTGGAAACTGGGCATCCTCGCCAAGACCGAGCACAACGAGGTAGCTCCCTCCCAGCATGAGCTGGCTCCCATCTTCCTGACCACCAACGTGGCTGCCGATCACAACCAGCTCACCATGGAGATCATGAAGAAGGTGGCCCGCCGCCACGGTCTGGTCTGCATCCTGACGGAAAAACCCTTTGCCGGCGTCAACGGATCCGGCAAGCACAACAACTGGTCGCTGAAGACCGACACCGGCGTGAACCTCCTGGAGCCCGGTGATACTCCCCACGAGAACGCGCAGTTCCTGCTGTTCCTCGTCGCCGTCATCAAGGCGGTGGACGAATATCAGGATCTCCTGCGCATCTCCATCGCCTCTGCCGGCAACGACCACCGTCTCGGCGCGCAGGAGGCTCCTCCCGCCATCGTGTCCATGTTCCTTGGGGACGAACTGACGGAGATCCTGGAGAGCATCGATGAGGGCAGAGCCATGGAGGGCAAGGAGAAGTCCATCATGCGTGTGGGAGTCCATGCCATCCCCTATTTCCACCGGGATACCACGGACCGCAACCGCACCTCGCCCTTTGCCTTCACCGGCAACAAGTTCGAGTTCCGCATGCCCGGTTCCTCCGCCTCCATCTCCACACCCAATGTGTGCCTGAACTCCGCTGTGGCGGATGTGCTGCGTGGATTTGCGGATGAACTGGAAGGCGCCAACGATTTCGAGTCGGCACTGCATGAGCTGATCCGAAAAGAGTTCCACGATCACAAACGCATCGTCTTCAACGGCAACGGCTATGATGACGCCTGGCTGAAGGAAGCCAAGGCGCGGGGCCTGAGCAACTATCCCAGCACCGTGGACGCACTGCCCCACATGTTGGACGAGAAGAACGTCGCGCTCTATCAGTCCCTGAAGGTCCTGTCCCCCACGGAGATCCAGTCCCGTTACGAAGTGGCTCTGGAGACCTACTCCAAGAAGATCAACATCGAAGGCAAAGTCATGGTAGACATGGCCCGGAAACAGATCCTTCCGGCCGTGACGGAGTACCAGCAGTTCCTGGCCGCCACCCTCAATGAGAAGAAGGCCTGCGACATGGCTCTGGACACCACCTACGAAGAAGATACCCTCTCCCGTATCGCCGCCTATACCGGAGATCTGTACAACAAGCTGCGCGCTCTGGAGGAAGATCTTCCCAGGGCACAGGCCGTCGGAAACAATCTGGAGAAAGCCCGTTTCTACCACTCCCACATTCTGCGGGATATGGAGGATCTCCGCGCTGTCGCCGACACGCTGGAAGGACTCGTCTCCCATGAGTACTGGCCGTTCCCCACGTATACGGAACTGCTCTTCAGTGTCTGAAGCTTTGAACAACAAAAAAAGATCTGCCTGTGTGAGGCAGATCTTTTTTTGTCTGAAACGATACCGTTTCCGTTATTCGGTTCTCTTATTTCTTGGAATCGATGTAAGCGACGATATCGCGAACTTTCAGCATCTTGCTTGCCTGGTCGTCTTCGACAGTGATGCCGAACTCATCTTCCACGGTCATGGACAGTTCCACTACGTCCAGAGAATCGGCGCCCAGATCCTCCACCATATCCGTATCCATGGTGATGGTGGCGGGATCACATTCAAACTGCTCGGCAAACAGTGCCTGAACTTTCTCAAAAGTGCTCATATCCTTTTTCCTCCTGTAAGGTTATGCCCATTCACGGCTCTCCGGCTTTTTGCTGCGGGGAGCTTCCACCGTCTCGGCGGCCGGTGCCGGTGCGGCTTCCTCGTTCTTCTCGGGAGCCGGTGCTGCAGGGCGGCTGCTGCGACGCTCTCCTCCACGGCGGCTGCCGCGGGAGGACGATTTGCCTTCGCTGCGTTCACAGGAGATGACCACGCGGCGGTTGGGTTCCGTACCGGTGGAGGCGGTGGTAACGCCTTCGTAATCCTGCAGTGCAGTGTGGATCACATGACGCTCATAGGAGTTCATGGGCTCCAGAGCCATGCTGCGACGATATTTGATGACCTTGGCGGCCATCTTGTTGGCCAGACGGACAAGAGACTCTTCTCTCTTGGCCCGGTAGTTCTCGGCGTCCAGAGAAACATGGACGTGCTTCTCTCCGCCGCGGTTGATGGAGTAGTTCACCAGATGCTGAACGGCATCCAGGGTCTCACCCCGGCGTCCGATGATGGTGCCCATGTTGGGACCGTAGACGATGACGTTGATGCCGTCGTCTTCCGTATCGGAGAGCTTCAGGCCGGCTTCCACATTCATGTGCTCAAACAGGCCCATGAGGAACTCTGCCACTTTGGGAGCATCGGGGTTCTTGGACTGGTTCTGTACTTCCAGAGGCTCCTGTGCGGTCTCTTCCTGAGCCGCGGGAGCTTTCTTCTCTTCTGCTGCCTTCTCCGGTTTTCTGGAGGCGGCTTTTTCCTTTTTCTTGGGTTTCGGTGCTTCCACCGGTTTCTCCTCCGGCTCATCCGGAGCTTCGTAACTGACGCGGATCACGGCAGGTGAGGCGCCGATGCCCAGAAAACCGGATTTGGCGCGTTCCACGATCTCCACCGAGACATCGTCGCGCTCCAGACCCAGTTCTTCCAGAGCAGCAGCGACCGCATCCTCAGCGGTGCGTCCGCTTTTTTCCAGTGTCTTTATCATATTCAATCCTCGTTTACGTTAGTTGTTGTTGTCCGCATCCTGTTTCTTATCCTTGAAACGGTCTGCTTCATACGCTCTGCCGCGGGCGAAACGGCGGTCTCCCACCTGAGAATCGTTCTTCTCGATCTCGATGCCCAGACGTGCCCGGCGTTCTTCACGCTCGGCCCGTTCGGCAGCCTTGCGGCGTTCTTCGTTGGACTGCTTGTTCTGCTGCTGTAGCTTTTTCTTGCTGGTATTGGTGTTGACTTCCGTCTTCCCTTCCGCTTTCAGCTTCTCGGTTCTGGCATGCTTTTCCGCCAGCTCTTTCTCTCTGGCGCTTCGTGCCGCGATCTTCTCGGCGTCTTCCTTGTCCAGCTGCTTTTTGTAGATCTTGGTCAGCGCATAGTCACGACCCATACCCAGAACGCTGTTGGCGATCCAGTAGATACCCAGAGCGGCAGGCATGACAAAGCAGATCCAGATGCTCATCAGAGGCATCATGATGTTCATGCTCTTCATCTGTGCCGCGGCGTTGGGATCCACGGAGGGGTTGGTCATGTTGCTGACCTTCATGGAAAGCCAGGACAGGAATGCGGAAATAAAGGGAATGAGGAACAGTCCCAGTGCCGGCAGCCAGCTGTGAACGTCGGACCAGTCACAGGACGTAAAGAAGTTCCACTTGGGGAAATCGCCCAGGTTCAGTCCCAGGAAGCTGTAGTCGATGTCTTTCAGACCCTGGATCTGAGTGCCGAGAGCGGCCTGCAGGTCGGCCCAGTGTTCATGGGCAAGCTGAGTCAGCGTGATTTCACCGTAGGCGCTGGCACGGGCGGGAGCCTCGTACAGGCCGGCGGTGGTAAAGTACTCCTGGACTGCCGTTACCACATCGTTGGACAGTCCCATCATACGGGTGATGGGCTGACGGATGACGCTGTAGAGCGCAATGAGGATGGGGAACGGGATCAGTGTCCAGATACATCCGGATGCCGGATTGATCTTTTCTTCCCGGTAGAGCTCGGACATGGCCTTGTTCATCTTTTCCGGGTTGCCTTCGTGTCTGCGCTGGATCTCCTGGATCTTCGGCTGAAGACGGCTGGTGCGCATCATGCTCTTTTTGCTCTTCGCCATGAAGGGAGCAAGAACAAGGTTGACCACGAAAGCAAACAGGATCACGGCGACGCCGTAATTACTGGTTACCTGATACAGCCACAGTAACAGCCAGGCAAAAGGTTTTACAATGGTTGCCCACATAGTAGTTTCCTCTCTTGGCAGCTTTTTTCATAAGATGCCGGTCACGGGACCGGGTCATAAAAGTCATGCTCTCCCGTATGGAAGGGATGACAGCGCAGGATGCGTTTGATCGCCAGCCAGCTGCCTTTGGCGGCGCCATACTTTTCAATGGCTTCCAGCGCATACTGGGAACAGGTTGGGATAAACCGGCAGGTAGGCTGCCGTTTCAGCGGGGAAAGATATTTCCGGTAAAACTGGATCAGTGCAATGAGTATCTTTTTCATTGCCCATCACTCTCCTTTTCGAAACAGCGACAGTTCCTCACAGGCCTTGAGAAAGTCTGCTTCCAGCTGATGATAATCCGAGAACGCCGCCCGGGTGCGGGCCACGATGACGAGCTCAACGGAATCTCTCATCCGGTCCTCATGGGCACGGAGGATCTCCCGCAGTCTCCGGCGGATCCGGTTCCGGGTCACCGCATTTCCGATCTTGTTGGAAACGGTGAATCCCACCCGGCTGCTGCCGGCATTGGTCCCGCGGAAGTATACCACGAGGCTTCTCGTCACGGCGCTCTTTCCCTTGGAGTACAGACGGCGAAATTCATAGTTTTTCTTCAGCGTTTCCATGGTCTCGCCCTGCCCTCTCAAAGTCTCATAACAGCACAATAAGGGCGGATGGTCATCCGCCCTGCATCGTTATTCTCTTGGTCTATCGTCCCGTTCAATGGAAAACTCAGGCAGTCAGTTTGTTTCTGCCTTTGGCTCTGCGGCGTGCAAGAACTTTGCGGCCGTTTCTGGTGGCCATTCTCTTACGGAAGCCATGCACTTTTTTCGCCTGTCTCTTTTTCGGTTGATACGTGCGTTTCATTACTCAGGACACTCCTTTCGGGATAATATACTCAACATCCGCCCTATATAATAAGGTGGAAGTAGTTGACAAAAAGTTCCGACAGCCGAAACTGTCGGAATGTAATTATACTCTAAGAGCCGTAAGGGTGTCAATTCTTTTTTTCCACCCATCCGCCGGCGGTTTTCCGGTGCGCAAAAAACCAATCTTTTTCTAAACTTCCCGTATTTCCGGTTGAGATTGTTTGGACAATTTTGGTATAATGAATGGTAATCTAAGACAAGGGATATGTGTTATGAACAACAAAAATGAAAGCCGCCGGGTGAAGATGACGAAGAATCTTCTCAACAACAGCTTTCTCGACTGCGTATCGGAGAAGCCGCTGGAGAAGGTCACCGTCACCGAGATCTGCGAGCGGGCGGATGTAAACCGCTCAACCTACTATACTTATTTTGAAGATCCATTTGACCAGTATCAGAAACTGGAAGAAGAACTGGGTACGGATATCGCTGCCCTGCTGGCTGCCACCCTGTTTGGGGAGGTGCCGGGCAATGAGAAGCTGTACAAGCTCTTCACTTCCGTTCTGGACTACATCGTGGAAAAGCGCCGGGAATTCCAGGTCCTCCTCTCCGGCAATCTGGATCTGAGCCTTCTGAAGGATATCATCTTCAGTCTGTGGGATGCCGTATTTCCCCCGGAGGATGGAGCCGACATCGATGATGTGGAGCAGCGTTTCCGCTATCTCTACTGCAGTTCCGGTTGCATCTCTCTCATCTTCCAGTGGGTCACCAGCGAGGACATGAACCAGCTGGACTCCGACCATCTGGCCCGGATGCTGGTGGACTTTACCCGCAACAACTACAAGCTGGCCAAGACCCCGCCTCCCATGATGAACTTCTGATCCCGAAAAAGAATAACGCGGCAGCGTATCGGTATCATTCCGGTATGCTGCCGCGTTCTTCATATCACGAGGATCCCCAGGTGTTCCAGAAGGATCTTCAGTCCGATGAGGATGAGGATGATGCCTCCCGCCAGTTCCGCCCACTTTTGGAACCGGCTGCCGAAGAAGGCACCGATATAGATCCCCGCAGCGGAGATCACGAAGGTTGTCACGCCGATGATGCCTGCCGCCGGCAGAATGGACACATTCAGAAATGCAAAGGTGATTCCAACCGCCAGCGCGTCGATGGAAGTAGCGATGGCCATCAGTACCATGGTACGCACGCCGAAGTCGTCATCTTCCTTCTCCTCTTCTCCCGACACTGCCTCGCGGATCATATTGCCGCCGATGACCGCCAGAAGGAAAAAGGCGATCCAGTGATCCACACTGGCGATAAGATCCTGAAACCGGACTCCCAGTACATAGCCCAGCACCGGCATGAGAAACTGGAACAGTCCGAACCAGCCGCCGGCGAGGAGGGCATGACGGGGCCGGACCTTCCGAACGGAAAGGCCCTTGCAGATGGACACCGCGAAGGCATCCATGCTCAGTCCCACTCCTATGAGAAACACATCCCAAAATCCCACGAAACTTCCTCTTTTCCTCTTACATTTAATACCGTTTCGTGCAGTATAACTCTTTTCCCGCCGGGATGCAACGAATCACACGCCGCTGTCCCCGTAGTTTTTCAGCACACGGGCGGAGGGATCGTCCACATCGCATCCCTCCCAGCTGCGGTTGGGCATCCAGTAGTCCCGGATCATGGCCGCCTGTCCCGGATAGTATTTCTCAAAGATCTCCCGGTAGAGAAGGCTCTCCTTGGTGAAGGGCGGACAGTAGTCGTACTGTTTCCGCTTCTCCTCGAATTCCTCATCGGAATACTGTTCTCCGGCATACTCCTTCAGATCGTCCACCATGGAATGGCCTACGGCGTCGGAAAATGCCGCCTTCTGGCGCCAGAGGATGGAGTCCGGCAGCAGATGATCCTCTTCAAAGGCATGTCGGAGCAGGTATTTCCCCATGCCGTAGGTGTTCATCTTCATGGCGGGATCGATGCTCATGACAAAGCGGGCGAATTCCAGATCCCCGAAGGGGACTCTGGCTTCGATGGCGTTGGCGGAGATGCACCGGTCTGCCCGGAGGACATCGTACTGGTACAGTTCCCGTACCCGCTTGACCGATTCCTTCTGAAACTCCTCCGGCGATGGGGCAAAATCCGTATACTTGTATCCGAAGAGCTCATCGGAGATCTCTCCGGTGAGGAGCACCCGCACGTCCGTCTGTTCGTGGATGGCCTTGCAGCAAAGATACATGCCCATGGACGCCCGGATGGTGGTGATATCCCAGGTCCCCAGCAGGGCGATGACTTCCTCCAGGCTCTCCAGCACCTGTTTTCTCGTCATATACACTTCCGTATGATCCGCTCCGATATACTCCGCCACCTGCCGGGCATATTTCAGATCGATGGCATCCTTGTCCATGCCGATGGCAAAGGTCCGGATGGGCTTTCCCAGAAGACGGGCTGCGATGGCACACACCAGACTGGAATCCAGTCCTCCGGAGAGGAGGAATCCCAGAGGCGCATCCGCATCCAGACGCTTGTCCACGCCAAGGATCAGAAGTTCCCGGATCTTCCGGCAGATGTCATCCAGCTCTCCCGTCACCGTCTTCTCCACGTCCGTGACATCGGCATAGCGGATGAACTGACCCTTATAGTAATAGTGTCCCGGCGGGAAGGGGCAGATCTCTTCACACAGCCCCACCAGGTTCTTCGCCTCGCTGGCAAACACCATGGATCCGTCCGCCATGGTCCCGTAAAACAGAGGCCGGATACCGATGGGATCCCGGGCGGCGATGAGCGTCTCCTGCTCGGCATCGTAGATGAGCATGGCAAACTCCGCATCCAGTTTGGAGAACATCTCCAGCCCGTACTTGTGGTACAGCGGAAGGATGATCTCGCAGTCGGATCCGCTCTGAAACTCATAATCCCGTTCCAGCTCCGCCTTCAGTGGGCGGAAGAGGTACAGTTCTCCGTTGCATACGCACATGTCTCCTGCCATATGAAACGGCTGCATCCCCTCCTTCGTCAGGCCCATGATGGCCAGACGGTGGAAACACAGATATCCCGTCTGCGTCTTCTCGATGCGGGACATGTCCGGTCCCCTGGGGATGGTCCGGTCAAAATACTCCCGGATCTCCTCCTCGCTCAGCGTCTGACTGGTAAAACCCATAATTCCGCACATAATAAAAGCACCTCCGAATCGATTTGCGGCAGCTATCCTGTTTTCTAGGACGAATAGCTGCTCATGATCCGCGGTGCCACCTAATTTACTGATTACCAGTCACTTTTCCGGGCCCCATCAGGCCCTCACGCCATAACGCCGCGCTTGTCGCGTCTTCCCTACTGGGTCTTCCCGTTCAGGTCGCTGCTCCGGAGTGTTCTTCCCCTGCCGTCACGCACCGGATTCTCAGCGCCACCGGTTCTCTGTGCCGCATCGGGCAGGATACTTTTCTCTTTCAATGCATTTATTTCAATATTATTTGTTTTTGCTTTGTTTATGGTGCAATAATACTCTTTTCGACAAATTCTGTCAACATAAAAATGCAGAAAGTCCCGTTTTTCCTTCTTTGCCGCCGTCGCCGGGGCTCGGTTGCTTTTTATAGGGGCAGTTGGTATAATTTTCTGACAGAACTTTTTAATGAAAAAGAGATGATAACGTGAATCTGCTCTACTGGTTTGAAAGCATCCGCACGCCGGCTGTCACCGCAGTGCTGGAGAAGATCACCTACTGCGGAGGAGAACTGGTCCTCCTGGCGGTAGGCATCATCGTATTCTGGTGCATCAGCAAGCCCTGCGGCTATTATGTGCTGTCCATGGGATTTCTCGGCACCACCATCAATCAGTTTGTGAAGATCCTGTGCCGGGTCCCGCGGCCCTGGGTCCAGGATCCCAACTTTACCATCGTGGAATCGGCCCGGGCAGATGCCGGGGGATACTCCTTCCCGTCGGGCCACACTCAAAACGTGTTCGCCGCCTTCGGCGCGCCGGCCCGGTATTTGAAAAAGGCCGCGGTGGTGATCCCCTGTACCATTATCATCCTGCTCACCGCCCTGTCCCGCATGTATCTGGGCGTCCACACGCCGTACGACGTGGGATTCTCCATCCTGCTGGGACTGATCCTTCTGTTTCTGCTCTATCCCATCTTCCGGGATATGGAGGAACGGCCGGACAACGTCTATGTCTTCATGATCCTGATGCTCCTCATCTCCATCGCCTATGTGGTGTATCTGGAGTGTTCCACCTTCCCGGCGGACATGGACGCGGACAATGTGGCAGAGGCGTTTAAAAACGGCTACATCACTCTGGGATGCTCCCTGGGTCTTCCCATCGTGTTCCATCTGGACCGCACGAAGCTGAAGTTCGACACGAAGGCCGTGTGGTGGGCACAGATCCTGAAAGTGGTGCTGGGCTTCGTCCTCATCATGGCCATCCGCATGGGACTCAAGCCCCCTCTGGAGGCTCTGTTCCACGGCCACGCCGCCGCCAACGGCATCCGCTATTTCTGCATGGTGATCTTCGCCGGCAGCATCTGGCCCCTCACCTTCCGCTGGTTCGGAAAACTGGGGAAGAAAAAGGCCTGATCACAGAGGTAATGACATGGAAGAGAATATAAAACGGCCCCTATATGAGCTGCTGGATTTCAAGGTAACGGACATCGAGACCCACATCGGGCAGTCCCTGACGGCGGAGGAACTCCATCTCAAGATGGAAAACCGCATGGGGACCCGCATGTCCACGGAAGAGGAAGGCGTGGTCTTCCTGTATTTGAATTACAGAATCTACGACGGAGATGACAAGTTCCTCTTTGACCTGTCCACCCAGTCGGTGATCCGTCTGCCGGAAGGCGAGAAGGAAGTCAGCGAAGGGAACATCAAGGACCTGTCCGTCATCGCCACCGATGAGACGGTCAAGGTCATTTACGATATTACGGAACACATGGGCATCGCCCCCATCGACCTGCGCCCGAAGGATCATCACGGGCACCGGGAAGGACGCCCCTGAAGAAAGGAACAACGATTATGGCAAAACCTGCACTGGTCATCATGGCTGCCGGCATGGGCAGCCGTTTCGGAGGACTCAAACAGATCACTCCCGTGGATGACTACGGCCACGCCATCCTGGATTTCTCTCTCTTCGATGCGAAGAGAGCGGGATTCGACACTGTGGTCTTCATCATCAAACATGCCATCGAGAAAGAATTCAAGGAAGCCATCGGCAACCGCATGGAACAGTACTTTGACGTGCGGTATGTGTATCAGGAGCTGGATGTGCTGCCGGAAGGCTACACCGTTCCGGAAGGGCGCACCAAACCCTGGGGCACGGCCCACGCCATCCTGACGGCAGCCCCCGCCATCGACGGCTCCTTTGCCGTTATCAACGCCGATGACTTTTACGGCCGCACGGCGTTCTCCACCGTCTATGATTTCCTCAGCGCTCAGGACGATGAGAACAAACACGCCATGGTGGCCTACCGGCTGCGCAATACCGTGACGGAAAACGGCTCCGTCTCCCGGGGCATCTGCACCGCGGAAGACGGATATCTGAAAGACGTAACGGAGTGTCTTCGCATCGAGAAGGACGGCAATGATGCCCGCACCACGGAAGATGAGGGCAAGACCTGGACCCCGCTGTCCGGCGACACGCTGGTGTCCATGAATCTGTGGGGCTTCGGCCATGGGATCCTGGATGCCTTCCAGGCCGGTTTCCCCGCCTTTCTGGACAGGAATCTTCCCGTCAACCCCATGAAGTGCGAATACTTCCTGCCGGTGGTTGCGGATGAGGAACTGAAGGCCGGACGGTGCACCGTGCGTCTTCTCCCCTGCGACGAGACCTGGTACGGCATGACCTACCGGGAGGATATCCCCTCAGTAAAGGCAGCCATTGAGAATATGAAACATCAGGGCATCTACCCCGACAAACTCTGGGAATGAAGGAGGTCCCCCTATGAAAGTACTGGTAACCGGCGGCACCGGTTTTATTGGAAGCCACACCTGTGTGGAACTTCTGGAAAAGGGTCACGACGTAGTGATCATCGACAATCTGGTCAACTCCAGCCCCAAAGTCGTGGACCGCATCCGCGCCATCACCGGCCGGGACGTCACCTTCTACAAGGAGGATGTCCGGAACCGCAAGGCACTGGATGAGATCTTTGAAAAACACGACATCGGCTGCGCCATCCACTTTGCCGGTCTGAAGGCCGTGGGCGAGAGCGTGCGCATGCCTCTGGAGTATTACGACAACAACTTAAACTCTACCATCACCCTGTGTGAGACCATGCGGGACCACAACTGCAAGAACATCATCTTCTCCTCCTCCGCCACGGTGTACGACAGCGCCAACAAGGTTCCGCTGAAAGAGACGGATCTCACCGGCAACTGCACGAACCCCTACGGATGGACCAAGTACATGTCCGAGCAGATCATGCGGGATACCGCCTTTGCCGATGAGGAATGGTCCGTGACGCTGCTGCGTTACTTCAATCCCATCGGAGCTCATCCCTCCGGACTCATCGGAGAGGATCCCCGGGGCATCCCCAACAACCTCATGCCCTACATCTCCCAGGTGGCAGTGGGACGTCTGGATCATCTGAACGTCTTCGGAAACGACTACGACACGCCAGACGGCACCGGCGTCCGGGACTACATCCACGTGGTGGATCTGGCGGCCGGTCATGTGGCAGCCATCGATTACATGGAAGACCACAAGGGCGAGAACGTCTTCAATCTGGGCACCGGCATCGGATACAGCGTACTGGATATGGTCCACAGCTTTGAGCGGGTCAACAACATCAAGATCCCCTACGAGATCGCGCCCCGCCGCGCCGGTGACCTGGCCACCACCTATTCCAGTCCCCAGAAATCCGCGGAGGTACTGGGCTGGAAGGCCAAGTACAATCTGGACGACATGTGCCGCGACTCCTGGAACTGGCAGTCCAAGAACCCCATGGGTTACGACACCGAATAACCATCTAACATTACGAAGGAGCTATCTCCCAGTCTGCACATTGGCAGATGAGATAGCTCCTTTTGTATACGAAACGCATACCTGCTGATCTTCAGGTATGCGTTCCTATAGGGTGTTATTATATCAACGTCGGTCAAACATCTCGAAAACCGGCGCTAATACCATAATGATTGATACTGTCTTTTGCTCAGATCTGATCGTCGTATTTCGGATATTTGTTCATCTCATACGGCATCTTGGTCATATCCTTTCTGGGCATATCGTCAAAATGCTTGGTGACCAGTGGCTCGTACAGATAAAACAGTGCCTTGCCGTCAAGGTCTAGAATGAAAACAAGGAATGCTACGAAATAGACGCTCAGTCCCATTTCGAGAAGTTTGAACAGCTTTTTCTTCATGTCATTTTCTCCCTTCCTTACCATCCCTGATTATCGTCAAACTCAAGCAGAGACGGATCCAACGGCTCTTCCTGCATAACGGTGGTCATGTAATCGTTGATGATGGAACGGATCTCCATTCTGCTGACGATACGCCGGTCAACCAGAGAGTGTGGCATCCAGATGGCGGGGATATTCCTGTTGCGGAACTCATCCTCAAACATACCGTGGATCCCGGTCATACCCTTGCACTGCAGCTGGTCGTACATCATGACCATGTCGCAGTTGAAGCGCTCGTAGTTCTCCCAGCATTCAAAGATGTGCTTGTATCCACCGACAGCCATACGCCGCATGGGAGCCCATTCGTGCCAGAGAGCAAAATCTTCCATCATGTGCTCGTGAGTATCCGTACGGATGACAACATCAAACATCAGGGAGTCCATATTGATAATGGTATTCAGGCCCCAGCAGTTGTAAGCCCAAGTGACCCAGTAGGAATAGAAACACGGTGCACAGGACCATGCAAGCACTCTGTGTCGGGTCAGCGGGAAGGTATTGGTTTTCTTCTCCACACATTTTTTTGCAATCTTCATGATCTTTTCATCGGAAAAAGCCCAGTGCTTCCGCCAGCCGGACTGCGAATAATAGATGCGGAATAACGCCTGTGCCACACCGGTCAACGGGTAACTACTGGTCTTAGCGGCAATCTCCCACTTTTCCCGCTCATGCTCCTGCAGAATGTTCTGCAGTTCCACATATTTGACCATGCCTTCTTCACTGTAAGGGACTCCAATCTGATCTTCGATAAAATCCCAAGCCATCTGGATCTCGTTTGCACAGTGCTCCTGGACCAGTGGATCGTCAAACTGCATCGGCTGCGGCATAGTGAACATGGGGCGGTCATAAAACCAGTCCGTGGTGATGGAAGTTCCGACGGAGTCATCGCATGCCTCATTGGAAACAACGACCAGTGGGCTGTAATCTGGGATGTCTCCCGGAACAAACAGACCGGATTCGGCCTGACACATCGGGCACGGGTCACCGGGAAGACCGATGGACTGCATGGCGTCGATGTAGTTCAAAACAACTTGAGAGTTGACGTGTACGCCAACGAAATAAGGTACCATCTGCAGAGAGACATCATCATATCCCTGATCTCTCCAGGGATAGAACACCGCACCGGCTACAGTCTCATCATGTGCCAAAGTATTATACCAGTATTTGTTTCGTTTTCCTCCGTGGAGGTTTGCATCAGCGGCGCACAGACGGCAGAATTGACGAATGGTCTCTTTGACCATTCCGTTATAAGCCCATCCGGACGCTCGCAGTGTTTCTCCTCGTACACCCTCCAGGCCACGGTCGAACCAGTGCATAACAGTCAGGTAATCCTGACCCAGCCAACGGTATCGAAATGCACCTTTCAGAACAGCAATCGGATCTTCGGAAGTGAGAACAGCTTTGACTGCTCCCGCATAGTTATACAGCCAGATCATATTAAAATAATACATGGTATCTTTGAAACCACGCCATTCACGATGCCGGTACAATCCAGTTTTATCCTCATACAATTCCCCAAGGCGACGGTCTTCTCCGTGTTGTTTACCGTTCCAGAACAGATCCCACGCCTTTTTGGGGTCGGATGCTAGAGTTTCTCCCCACTCCTTCAGACCGTTGAGGTTGTACTTCAGATTCTCTTTGGTCTGCATTTTAGGAAATATAGACATATCAATTTTCGGTAAATTCATGATTATGCACCCTCCTGAATCTTCTTAAGTTCTACACTCTCAACGAATGCCTGGAAGC
>CAJOQP010000042.1 GCA_905236515.1 uncultured Oscillospiraceae bacterium
ACAGTCTTGTTTCTGTGACGCAGCGTCAGAGCGGCGGATGCACCGGCAGGGCCGGCACCAATGATCAATACATCTGTTTTCATATTATCACATCCTTGTTGTTATCATACCAAAAAGCGGTTTCCTTTTTTGTTGTATTTACTACTTTAATCCGCTATAATAAACAATTAGTTTTGAAACAGTAAATGATCCGCCTAACGGCGGTTGTACTTATTTATATGGAAAGGAGCTGCCGTTCATCGGCAGGGTTTCTTATGGAAGAAGTCAAAAACTCCAAAAACTTTATTGAAGCATTCGTAGAAGAGGACATCGGCCCCGGCGGTCAGTACGAAGGAATGCAGGTCCATACCCGCTTCCCGCCGGAACCAAACGGATATCTTCATATCGGACACTGCAAAGCCCTTTGCATCGACTTTGGCATTGCCGAGGAATTCGGCGGCATTACCAATCTGCGTATGGATGATACCAATCCGGCCAAGGAAGATTCCGAATATGTAGAAGCCATTCAGGATGATATTCACTGGCTCGGTTTCGACTGGGGTGACCGCATGTTTTACGGCTCCGACTATTTCCAGCAGGATTACGAGTTTGCCGTAGAACTGATCAAGAAGGGTCTGGCCTATGTCTGTGAGCTCACTCCGGAACAGTTCCGCGAATACCGCGGCGATATCAATGTCCCGGCCAAGAGTCCCTGGAGAGACCGTCCTATCGAAGAAAGCCTGGATCTGTTCGAACGTATGAAGAACGGCGAATTTCCCGAGGGAAAATATACGTTGCGTGCCAAAATCGATCTGGCTTCTGGCAACTTCAACATGCGTGACCCGGTACTGTATCGGATCCGTTATATCGAGCATCATCGTCAGGGCACTAAGTGGTGCATATTCCCCATGTACGATTTTGCCCATCCCATTCAGGACGCACTGGAAGGGATCACCCATTCCCTGTGTTCTCTGGAATACGAAGACCATCGGCCTCTGTACAACTGGGTCATCGACAACATCAGCATCCCCTATCACAAGCCCCGCCAGATCGAGTTTGCCCGCCTCGGCATCAACTATACGGTCATGTCCAAACGGAAACTCCGTCAGCTGGTGGAAGAAAACTATGTTTCCGGCTGGGATGATCCCAGAATGCCCACACTGTGCGGACTCCGTCGCCGTGGCTATACACCTGGTGCTATCCGCGATTTCACCACCCGCATCGGTGTCTCCAAGGTGGATTCCACCGTGGACTGGGCACTGCTGGAGAGCTGCCTGAGAGATGATCTCAATGATCACGCCATGCGTGTCATGGGCGTCGTGGAACCGGTGAAACTCACCATCACCAATTATCCGGAAGACCAGAGCGAGATGCTGGAGATTGAAAACAATCCTCTTCATCCGGAGGAAGGTTCCCGTCTGGTCCACTTCTCCCGTCATCTGTATGTGGAGGCTTCCGATTTCCTGGAGGAACCGGTGCCCAAGTACAAACGTCTGTATCCCGACGGACCGGAGTGCCGCCTGAAAGGCGCCTACCTCATCCGCTGCACTGGCTGCGTCAAGGATGAAAACGGCAAGGTCACGGAAGTGCTGTGCACCTACGATCCCGAATCACGGGGCGGAAATCCCGCCGACGGCCGCAAGGTCAAGGGTGCCACCATCCACTGGGTGGATGCCGGTACCGCTGTGGACGCCGAGGTTCGTCTTTACGATTACCTCTTTGCCGATGCCGAACCGGACGGGCCGGACAAGAATTTCCTGGATTCTCTGAATCCGGACAGTCTCAAAGTCATCGAGGGCTGCAAGGTAGAGGCATTCTTAGCCACGATCCCCATGCCGAAGAAGAACGAGACCTCCGTGAGCTATCAGTTCATGCGTCAGGGTTACTTCTGTCTCGATAATACGGACAGCCGTCCCGACCATCTGGTATTCAACCGTGCCGTTGCACTGAAGGACAGCTTCAAGAAATAATATAACCCATCAAAAAACAGGCAGGAAGTGTTGTGCTTCCTGCCTGTTGGTCTTCTTAGAGAAGTTTCTTCACTGCAGCCTCAACATCTTCCATCTTATGCGTCGGCTCAAAACGTTCCACAACATTGCCTTCGCGGTCTACGAGGAACTTTGTGAAGTTCCATTTGATATCCGGGCTGTTCTTGTAATCTTTGTTGGCAGCCTTGCTCATGGCAGCCATGGCCAGTGCAGCAGCACCTTTTCCGAAGCCCTCAAAGCCCTTCTGGCTCTTCAGATAAGTATACAGAGGAAGTTCATTCTCGCCGTTGACATCGGATTTCTTCATCTGCGGGAACTGAGTATTGTAATGAAGCGTGCAGAACTCATGGATCTCTTCATCGGTTCCCGGTGCCTGATCGCGGAACTGGTTGCAGGGAACGTCGATGATCTCAAATCCTTTATCATGATACTCTTCATACATTTTTTCCATCGGCTCATAATGAGGAGTAAAGCCGCAGCCGGTTGCGGTATTCACAATCAGCATTACTTTTCCTTCATAGTCCTTCAAAGACTGCTCACTGCCGTCAGTTTTGGGTACACTGTAATCATAGATATTAGCCATTGTGTTTTCTCCTTTTCGATTATTTTTGTCTTTGATGCAATTATATTTTATGCAATATATTTTGTCAACATTTTAAAAAAAAAAGGAATTCTTTCGAATTCCCTCTTTTAACTCTTATTTGTCAAGAAGTGCCATCACGGTATCGCCGTGGCGGGTCTCATCTTTCATTACGCTCTCCACCTGCGGAAACTCCTTCACCACCGGCTCGTATTTTTTGGCAGCCTTGTACTCTTCCTTTGCAATGACCGGATAAAGGATCTTCCGGCCGACACATTTATACAGCATGGGGACTGCAACCGATTTCAGCTTTTTCGGCTGAAGCACGGTCCCGGTGAGCTCATGGAACACGGAAGCGTGGCGGCCTTCCTCCGCAGCAAGCCGCTTGAAGGTCTCCGCATCCTTCGGATCCTTTACCACTTTGGCCAGTTCATTATACATGAGGACCGCATCCAGCTCTCCCTGCTGCGCATATAAGCATTCCTTCATCTGTTTTTCGGTTAATTCTGCCATTGCTATTTCCTCCATAGATCAGTTATTATATGTGACTTTTACTTACTATTGGCAAGAAGGGCTTCCACCGCTTCTCTTTTTTCATATAATACACAACCGCCGATGTGGTCGTCCAGCAAAAACTGCTCATTATGCAGTGCCTGGAACAGTCCCGAATTGAGAGCATCCTTCAGGGAAGTGTCTTTCACATTGATATCCGAGAAGGGTGAGAACGGACACGGTTCCGCACCGCCATGGGAGTTGATGTGGAAGAATCCTCTTCCCGCCGCCATGCATCCGCCGGAACTCTTCTCATCCCCCGGGAAGGAGATGAACACGACGTTCTCATTCTCTTTGCGGATCCGTGCAATGGCTTCCTTCAGGTATTCCCGTTCCTCATCGCCGGGAGCCAGATGCTGCGCCTCATCCGTCACGGGAACAAATTCCACATAGATGACGACTTTGCACCCTTTTTCCGCCAGCTTGTCGATAAATTCCTTGGAGGAGACTTCCTTTACATTCTCTGTGGTAACGGTGATGGATGCGCCGAAGATGATACCCCTTTTCCGGCATTCCTCCATATTGCTGATCTGCTTGGCATATACACCCTCACCGCGGCGGTCATCCGTGGTATCCTCTTCCCCTTCAATGCTCATAATGGGAACCAGGTTCCGGCAGCGGTCAAAAAGATCCAGGTATTTTTCTCCCATATAGGTGCCGTTGGTGAAAATGGGAAAGATAATACTGGGGATCCGGGATGCTTCATCTATGACATCCCAGCGGAGCATCGGCTCGCCCCCGGCCAAAAGGATAAAGCTGACACCCAGCTCTTCCGCCTGCCGGAAAATGTTTCCCCATTCCTCGCCGGAAAGCTGCTGCACCGGCTCGCAGTCCACCGTTGCTTCATTATGACGGGAATAGCATCCCGCACAATGGAGATTGCAGGCACTGGTGATACTGGTAATGAGGAACGACGGGACATGCAATCCCTCCTCTTCCTCCTGTTTTCTCAGTTTCGAGGCCTTTTTGCTCGCCAGCGCAAATTTCCCGAGGAACAACGTCTCCTTCGGATTGGTCAGCGTTGCTTTTGCAGTTTCACGAATAACACGTTCCACACCGTGGGCCAGATAGTTCTGAATATCAAACTGCTCGTCCATTGCTTTTACTCCTATATATGTAAATGTATGAATTACATTTTACGCCATATTATTTTATGCAATCTGTTTTGTCAAGTCTATTCTCACAGATGCGCAAAAAACATCCGAAAGGATTCCCATCATATTTCGGCCGTTTTCAAAAAATTCAACGCAAAAAAGGTACAGAACTGTCATTAAATTATCATTCTCGCCCTGTTTTTCGTTATAAAAAAATCAATGCCTTGAAAGTTTTCGTCACCTTTTCCGTTTTGCTTCAACTTTTTTGTCTATTCAGCATAAATTTGTTTAATTTCACAAAAATCCGGTTTCTGTTCAATTGAATTTCAACCTACTTCAGTATAAAATACATAAATAACAAGGGAAATTCTATTTCCTGAAGGTAAAAAATAAGAAGTAGGAGTGAGTTGTGACATGACCATCTTATGGCTTGCCCCGATCTGCGCGGTCATCGCACTGCTGTTTGCATGCTACAAAGCATCTGTAGTATCCAAAGCACCGGCAGGAAATGAAACCATGCAGAACATCGCCTCCGCCATCAGCGAAGGTGCTCGGGCATTTCTGTTTTCGGAGTACAAGGTACTGGCCGTATTCATCGTTGTACTCTTCATCTTAATCGGCCTCTTCATTAACTGGGGCACTGCAATCTGCTTTGTAATCGGCGCTTGCTGCTCCATCCTGGCAGGATTTTTCGGAATGAATACCGCAACAAAAGCCAACGTGCGCACTGCACAGGCTGCTATTGACGGCGGTATGAACAAGGCCCTGGGCATCGCCTTCTCCGGCGGTTCCGTTATGGGTATGTGTGTGGTCGGCCTCGGCCTTCTCGGCTGCAGCCTGATCTACATCTTTACCGGAAACTACGACATTCTGTTCGGTTTCTCTCTGGGTGCTTCTTCCATCGCACTGTTTGCCCGTGTCGGCGGCGGTATCTATACCAAGGCAGCTGACGTCGGTGCTGACCTCGTGGGCAAAGTGGAAGCCGGCATTCCGGAAGACGATCCGAGAAACCCCGCTGTTATCGCAGACAACGTCGGCGACAACGTGGGTGACGTCGCCGGTATGGGTGCTGACCTGTTTGAATCCTATGTCGGCGCTCTCGTCTCCGCTCTTACTCTTGGTGTTTCCGTGATTGGTGTCGTCAACGGCGCAGGCGTGGTATTCCCGCTGATCATCGCCGCATTCGGCATCATCGCATCGGTCATCGCCACTTTCTTCGTACGCAGCAAGGAAGGTTCCAACCCACAGAAGGCACTGTCCATCGGTTCCTATGTATCTGCGCTGATTGTTGTCATTGTCGCAATCGTATTCAGCCTGATCCTCTTCAAGAACCTGTCTGCCGCGGTTGCTGTAGTCTCCGGCCTGATCGTCGGTCTTATCATCGGCAAGATCACCGAAGTCTACACCTCCGGCGATTACCGCTTCGTCAAGAAGATCGCTGAGCAGTCTGAGACCGGATCCGCTACTACCATCATCAGCGGCGTTTCCGTTGGTATGGAGAGCACCTGGGTTCCCATCCTGCTCATCGCACTGGGCATTTTCCTTTCCTATAAATCCAGTGGTCTGTACGGCATCGCACTGTCTGCAGTGGGCATGCTGTCCACCACCGGTATCACCGTCGCGGTTGACGCATACGGCCCCATCGCCGACAACTCCGGCGGTATCGCCGAGATGTCTCACCTGGATCCTCATGTTCGTGAGATCACCGATAAGCTGGACTCCGTTGGCAACACCACCGCTGCCATGGGCAAAGGCTTCGCTATCGGTTCCGCTGCTCTGACTGCTCTGGCTCTGTTCGTATCCTACGCACAGGAGACCGGTCTGCAGGCCATCAGCATCCTGGATCCTCAGGTCGTCATCGGCGTTCTTATCGGCGGCATGCTGCCGTTCCTGTTCTCCGCTCTGACCATGGGTTCTGTCTCCAAGGCAGCCTATAAGATGATTGAAGAAGTACGACGTCAGTTCCACAGCATCCCCGGAATCCTGGAAGGCACTGCCCGTCCGGATTACAAGACCTGCGTATCCATCTCCACTCAGGCTGCTCTGCATGAGATGATCGTTCCCGGTCTGATGGCTGTTGTCGTTCCCCTGCTGGTGGGTATCCTCCTCGGAACCGCAGCTCTCGGCGGAATGCTCTGCGGCGCACTGGTCACCGGTGTTCTTCTGGCTATCTTCATGGCAAACTCCGGCGGCGCATGGGACAATGCCAAGAAGTATATCGAAGAAGGCCATCATGGCGGAAAAGGCTCCGATGCTCACAAAGCAGCTGTCGTGGGCGACACCGTCGGCGATCCCTTCAAAGATACTTCCGGCCCGTCCATCAACATCCTGATCAAGCTGATGACTGTCGTATCTCTGGTGTTCGCACCGATCTTCGTCAAAATCGGCGGTCTGATGTTCTGATTTTCACACAAAACAGTTTAGGCTCGTACCGTTTTTTCGGTACGAGCCTATTTTCATTCGAAAAAGATCGTTAGTTTGATTTTTTGTATTCGGCAGGCCCCTGCTCATACAGGTCATTGCCTTCGCTGTCGATTACGACAGTGAGAGGAAAATCTTTCACTTCCATCTTTCTCACCGCTTCACAGCCCAGATCATCCCAGCAGATGATCTCCACAGACTGCACGCTGGCAGCCATCAGTGCGCCCGCACCTCCAACCGCAGCGAGATAAACCGCTCCGTTTCTGCGAATGGCTTCTTTTACTTCCCCATTCCGCTTTCCCTTGCCGATCATAATAGGCTGTCCCAGGTCGAGAAGACGGGGCGAATAAGCGTCCATACGGCCGGAAGTGGTGGGTCCGGCGGAACCGATGATCTCTCCCGGTTTTTCCGGCGTGGGTCCCACATAATAGATGGCGCTTCCCTCCAGATTAAACGGAAGCTCTTCTCCCTTGTCCAGACGCTCCATCATTCTTTTATGTGCAGCGTCTCTGGCCGTGTATACGATCCCGGACAGGATCACGGTATCTCCGGCACGCAGAGGAGCCAGATCCTCTTTCGTCACCGGTGTCGTCAAACGATATTCCATAGTTCTTCCCTCACAGTTCTGCCGATGCACGGCGGGTCACATGACAGCTGACATTCACTGCCACCGGAAGTCCGGCAACATGGGTGGCCATGGTCTCGATGGACACTCCCAGTGCCGTGGTCTTTCCTCCAAATCCCTGAGGGCCGATGCCAAGCTCGTTGATCCCCTCCAGCAGTTCCTTTTCCAGTGCCGCATAATACGGATCCGGATTAGGCTGATCCAGAGGACGGAGCAAAGCCTGCTTTGCCAGAGCGGCGACTTTATCGAAGCTGCCGCCGATGCCGATGCCCAGAACGATGGGCGGGCACGGGTTCGGACCGGCGATCTTCACGGTCTCATAGACGAAATTCTTCACGCCTTCCACTCCGTCTGCGGGTTTCAGCATCGCCAGACGGCTCATATTCTCACTGCCGAATCCCTTGGGAGCCACTGTGATTTTCAGCACCTCTCCCGGCACAATGTGAACCGTGATGGCAGCCGGAGTGTTGTCCTCCGTATTGATCCTGCGGAGAGGATCCTCCACGATGCTCTTTCTCAGATAGCCTTCTCCGTAACCGCGTCGAACTCCTTCATGAATGGCCTCGTTAAGATCTCCCTCCACATGGACATCCTGACCCAGTTCCAGAAATACACAGGCCATTCCGGTATCCTGACACACCGGAAGTTCCCGTTCCTTCGCAAGTGCCATGTTCTCCTGGAGGATTTCAAGTGTATATTTCGCAGTCGGCCAGCTCTCTTCCTGCCCTGCTGCCTTTATGGCTTTTACGATATCGTCCGGAAGCTGCCGATTGGCTCGTATGCACAGCTCCGCCACCGTATCGCGGATACGTTCCGCGGCGATCGTTCTCATCGCAGTCGTCACCTCTTCTTTTTTAGTTGGTTCATTATACATCTTATTCCCTTGTTGTGAAACCATTTTTTCTTTGGTACGGATTGACAGAATCCGCCGGCACTCTATAATAGTTTGCATCACAAATCGAGGTAATTACATGGGAAACAAGCAAATCATCGGAGTGTCATGTGGTGCAGTTGCCCTGTGCTCCGCCAGTCTGTACCGGTATGTCTTCTACCGCAACCGTTCCCGTCTTTCGGAAAAACTTCTCACACCTTCCACCCACAGCGAGGATTTTTACAGCAAGAGACGGGAAGCATCCAGAAAAATGGAAGACCTGCCCCAGGAAAAAATGCATATCCGTTCGGCACGGGGACAGCGGCTGGACGGCTACTATTATCCTGCGGGAGATCATCCGGGAAAGAAAGTATGCTATATGGTACACGGCTACCGCGGAAACCACACCAGCAACGCCGGCCCCTATGTCCGTTACTATCTGGATCAGGGCATCGACGTATTCAGTGAAGACCACGTTGCCTGCGGTACATCCGAGGGCCGTTTTATCGGTTATGACTATTTTGAGTCCGCGGACTGTCTGCAATGGATCGAATTTCTGCGAAGCTACTGCGGCAGTGATGTGGAGATCATTCTCCACGGATTCTCCCTGGGCGGAGCGACCGTTCTGAAGATCTGCGACCAGTGTCCGGACAATGTAAAACTGATCGTCTCCGACTCCGGTTTCGCATCCGCGGAGGATGTGATCGTTCCCAATCTGCGGCCGCTCCAGAAATGGCTGGATCTTATGAACCGCATTATCGCCGGTTACCGGCTGAAGGACACGGATGTCCGTCCCCATGTGACCAACACCCTGCTTCCCATCCTGTTCATGCACGGAACAGAGGATGAAACAGTCCCTCTGTCTCAGGCGGAGGAACTGTATTCCATCTGCTCCTCCCCGGACAAGCACCTGTTTACGGTGTTTGGTGCACGCCATGTGGAAGCGGAATACATCGACCCGGACGGATACTACGGAATTCTTGACGAATATATCGAAAAACATCTGGGAAACTGACAGTTTCCCGGTTTTTTTCTCTTGAAAACAAATCGCATCGTATTATACTTGATTTGATAATTAACGCGACAATCACGACACAAAGGAAGCTTGATTATGGAAAACATCTATGTCACAGGTCATCGCAACCCGGATACCGATTCCATCGTTTCCGCCATGGCCTATGCCGGTCTGCGCCGCGCCATGGGGAGCAACGGCTACATTGCCGCACGCCTCGGGCCCGTCAGCGATGAGACGAAATCCATCCTGGATCATTTCGGTTATGAGGCTCCGCTCCTTATCAACAACGTCCGCACGCAGGTCAGCGATCTGGATTACGATACGCCGCCCCTCATGCATTCCGGAGTCACCATGAAAGCAGCGTGGGAAAAGCTGCAGGATGATCCTTCCGTTCGCGGGATCCCGGTGATCAATACCGACGGGACCCTGTATGGCATGCTCACCCCCGGCGATGTGGCTTCCTATGACATGAGATCCGTAGATGATCCCCGACTTGTGGAGATCCCCCTGTTCAATATGGTGGGAGCTCTGGAGGGAAAGATCATGAACGAAGGCGGCGAATATGTCACCTCCCTGTCCGGAGAAGTGGTAGTTGCCCTTCCTCAATCCATTGAGACACTTCAGTTTGACAATCCGGAGAGCATCGTCATCTGCGGCGATCAGCCGGATGTGATTCGTCGTGCCATGGATCTGAAGGTGCGCTGCATCATCGTATGTCAGGCGGAAATTCCCATGGATCTTCGGGATGCTCAGTCCTCCACGCCTCTGATCTCCACTCCTCTGAGCGGATACCAGGCGGTAAGAAGGATCTTTCAGGCGGTTCCCATTTCCAGACTGTGCCGTCACGAAAACATCATCTCGGTACATCTGAACGATTATATCGATGACATCCGTGATATCGTTGCCACAAGCCATGTACGTTCCTTCCCCATTCTGGATGAAAATGAAAAAGTGGTGGGCACTCTGTCCCGGTATCATCTGCTGCGCCCCAACAAGAAAAAAGTCGTGCTGGTGGATCATAACGAAATGTCACAGACCGTACCGGGGCTGAGTCAGGCAGAGCTGATGGGGATCATCGATCACCATCGTCTGGCCGATATCCAGACGACGAATCCGGTCATGGTCCGCAACGAGCCGGTGGGCAGCACTGCGACCATAGTCGCCGGCATGTATCAGGATTACGGCCTCATGCCCAGTCCCCGTATGGCGGGACTTCTGGCATGCGCAGTGATCTCCGACACCGTTATGTTCAAGTCCCCTACTGCCACGCCAAGAGACCGGCAGATCGCGGAACGCATGGCACGTATCGCCAATGAGTCTCTGGAGGATCTGGGCAAGGTGGTCTTCAACTCCGGGAATAACTCCACCCGATCTGTCAACGATATCCTGTTCACGGACTTCAAGGAATTCCACATTGCCGGGCACGATCTCGGCGTCGGTCAGCTCACCTGTCTGGATGCAGATGAGATCCTCGATCGCAAGGACGAATTCCTTGCTGAGATGTCCAAGGCAAAGGAAGACAAACACTATGATTTCATCCTTCTGATGCTCACGGACGTACTGAAGGAAGGCACCGATCTCATCTTCCTGGGAGATGAAGATGTCATCAATCAGGCATTCTCCTGTCAGGCAAAGGATAACACGGTGTTCCTGCCTAAAGTCATGTCCCGAAAGAAACAGATCATTCCCATGCTCTCCACCATGTGGGGCTGAAAAAAAACGAAAAGAGATGGTTCGCTTCTCATTGCGAACCATCCCTTTTTTGTTGTGTTCCGTTTACGGGTTCACCACATTTTTCGGTGTTCCTGCCAGGAATGACCGTACATTTTCCACGGTGGTATCCAGAATACGCTGACGGCATTCTCTGGATGCCCACGAAATATGCGGCGTAATGATGCAGTTTTTTGCCGTAAGAAGAGGGTTATCTCCACTTATCGGCTCAGTTGACACTACATCAAGGCCAGCAGCCGCCACTTTTCCGGAATTTAACGCGTCTGCAAGGTCCCGTTCCACCACACAGCCTCCACGTGCATTGTTGATTATGATTACTCCGTCCTTCATCTTCTCGATATTCTCACGGCAGATGATATCCTTGGTCCCGGGAAGCAGCGGGCAATGCAGTGCGATGACATCTGACCGGGCAAGCAGTGTATCCAGATCCACATAATCTGCCAGAGCTTCGCCTTCCGGTGTAGGTCGGGAACCTGTGGCCAGGACCTTCATGCCGAAGGCATTGGCCAGTTTTCCGGTGGTGCGTCCGATGCGTCCGAATCCGATGATTCCCATGGTCTTGCCGTGAAGATCCATCAGCGGATAATCCCAGAAGCAGAAATCCGGACAGTTTTCCCATCTCCCCTCTTTCACCGCATCGGCATGATGGCCCACGTGGTGGCACAGTTCCAGCAGAAGTGACATGGCAAATTCCGCCACCGCATCGGTCCCATAGGCAGGAACGTTGCACACAGGGATCCCCCGTTTCTTCGCCGCATCAATATCCACCACGTTGTATCCGGTGGCCAGAATGGCAATGGCTTTCAGATTCGGACAGGCATCCATGATCCGTTCCGTAATGGGAACCTTATTGATGATTGCGATATCCGCATCGCCGATCCGGTCAATGATCTTATCCTCATCGTCTTCTGTACGGTCATAGATGACCAGTTCCCCAAACTGCTTTAGTGGCTCCCAGCTCAGATCTCCGGGATTCTCACAGTATCCGTCAGTAATTACCAGTTTCATTGATTTCTCTCCTTCTTCAGCGTCTCCTCCACAACGGACCAGAACCGTTCCACATCAATGTCCGTTGCCACCATGGCATTGGCAGGCTCCCCGCGCAGATGATACTGGTCACAGTTGGTCCTGCCATAGGAAGGCCCGGGCAGCCGGTCAACCTCCACATACATGGGCTCGAATTTCAGTATCTCCGGCGCAATGAGCCAGGCAATGGTCACAGGGTCGTGCAGTGCTCCACCTTCCACCCCGAACACTTCCTTTTCCATCCTGCAGTAATACTGCATCATATCCCCGAACAGCTCACAGAACTTTCCACCGTTTCCACGGATTCTTTCATAGATCTCCGGAGTGCACATCGCCTTCTGTGTCACATCCAGTCCCACCATCCGGATGGGGATCCCGCTGCGGAACACGATATCCGCCGCCTCCGGATCACAGAACATATTGAATTCGGCGGCCGGGGTGATATTTCCGGCACCTACGGATCCGCCCATCAGCAGGATCTCACCGATCCTGCCGGCGATCTTCGGGCACAGCCGAAGGGCAAGAGCGACATTCGTCAGCGGCCCGGTGGCCACCACCGTAACCGGTTCCAGTGCGCCATTCAGATAATCGATGAGAAACGACACTGCATGGCGGTTTCTTACAGTCCTTTCCAGCGGATCGAACACCACACCGTCCAGTCCGGATTCCCCATGGACAAAGCCGGCATGGAAGGGTTCCTTCAGAATCGGCCGGTCACAGCCGGCATATACCGGCACCTCTGCCCCGATATGCTGACAGACATGCAATGCATTGTCCACATTCTTTTCCAGTGTCTGATTGCCGGCCACCACCGTGATGGCCCGCAGGTCGATCGTTTCACTGTTTACCGCCATGAGGATCGCTACTGCATCGTCATGGCCGGGATCGCAATCCAGAAGGATCGTCTTC
>CAJOQP010000043.1 GCA_905236515.1 uncultured Oscillospiraceae bacterium
CAGCAGTTCCTTCAGGCTCTCCGCCAGAGTTCTGCGATATATGTCTGCCTGTGCCATTGAACAATCACCCGGTTCCAAGATTCGGCAAGATTCTATCACCGCCGGTATGAATCTTCAACTATTTATAGTTCACATTTTTCTCAATATGTGAACTTTTTGACATTCTTTTCTTTTTTATACGGAATCCCTGCGGTCCCTCTTCTTGTTCTTTCCAAAATCAGAAACTCCGTATATAATTAATGTATATTATTGAGACTCTCAGAGAGGAAGTGTTCGGATGCAGACAATGCTTCATTTTCTGGAAAACGACCGGGACCGTCTGCTGCAGGCGGTGACGACGGCACGCACCCCGGAGAAAACGCAGGATGCCGTGATCGCAGAACTGGACCGACTGCTGTATCAGTATAACGAACAGGATGTCAGCGACCGGCTGAAGGAAGCCGCGGCCAACATGGTCCAGACGGCCCGCCATATGGCGGCTCTCCTTACCGGATACGGCGATGTACGGGTCTGGGAACGCAACGTCGGAGAAGAGACCAAAGGCCGAAAAGGCAGGAAGCTGTGGTTCTGGCTGTTCCTGTGTGTCGGCATAGGATGCTTCATCGCCACTTTTGTCCTGTTCCAGATGGCCGGCGTCTCCTTTGCCATGCGGGATGCCGTAGTTCCTCTCGGACTGCTGGCGGTGAGTCTCGCGGCGCTGTTTTTCGCCGGTCTGTTTCTGGCGAAGAGCCGTCAGGTCACTGTGGAAAAGAAAAAGGAACTGCAGACGGAGATCACCATGGACGGTGAGGGCATCTATCAGGCTCTTCACACCGCAGTCATGGTCATGGACAAAAATCTGGATGATGTCCGTTCCGCCTCGGAATGGGAAATCCGGAGAAAAGAGAATGCCGGAGATGCCCCTGTAC
Organism: uncultured Oscillospiraceae bacterium; assembly: GCA_905236515.1. Taxonomy (GTDB): domain Bacteria; phylum Bacillota; class Clostridia; order Oscillospirales; family Oscillospiraceae; genus UBA2922. The sequence continues at coordinate 909 of CAJOQP010000043.1, forward strand.
TGGCATCTGAGGAAGCGGACCTGTACGGTTCTCTTCTGGAAGCCTGGTACAGCAAGGACGGCGACATGGCAATGGACCGTCTGGCCGATCTGAAATACTACCTTCATAAAAAAGGAATCGACTGTGTGGACTATACTGCCGAGCATGCCGCATGGTTTGACTTGATGCCTTCCTTTAAAGAAGGCACTCTGCGCCCGGCACTGGTTAAAGACGGGACTCTTCTGAAGAAGGGTCTGGCTTCGGGAGGTGACTGATCGTGGACCGGTTTTTTGGATTTGATCTTGGAGATGCCGAGAGCGCCATCTCCCGTCTGGACAAAGAAGGCCAGACCATTCCGGAAGTACTGTCCATCCGAGACAGCAAGAGTTTCATTACCGCTTATGCGCGGCTTCGCAATCACGATCTTCTCATCGGCGAAAACGCCTGTTACAACCCCAACGCAGTGGAACGGAAGATCCGCTTCAAGAGCAAGTTCCTCACGGACAAGGAAAGCTCCAAGGATGTGAAGAGCTTTGCGGCCGGAGTTCTCGGTGAACTGTATCTCAACGGCGATCTGATCAAGAACGAGGACTGCTGCTTCTACATCGGATGCCCCGCTGGATGGGACAAGACCGCTCGGGAAGAGTACCGTCAGATCTTTGAACAGGTGGGATATCCTCCTGCCCGCATCATCTCGGAATCCCGGGCCGCTCTGGTCAGTGCCTGCCAGTCCAAGCATCTGCAGGTGGGATATGACATCCTGTCCAAACCGGTACTGGTGGTGGACATCGGATCCTCCACCACGGACTTTGCCTATATCAAGCACGGCAAGGAAGTCAGTCTTCAGACCGCCGGCGAGGTGTTCCTGGGCGGCGGAATCATGGATGAGATCCTGCTGGAGGAGGCCGTTTCCCATTCCTCCCATGCCAAACGGATCCGGGAGGTCTTTGCCGCCAGCGATCCCTGGCGCAGCTACTGTGAATTCACCGCCCGACGTCTGAAGGAGAAGTATTTCTCCGACGAGGATTACTGGGAGCAGAACACCTGTTCCGAGACGGTGGTCATCAATTACCGCATCCCCATGCGTCTGACCATGACCATGGACAGGGAGACCGCCGGCAAGCTCCTCACCAAGGGCGTGGATCGTCTGGGCGGAAAATCCTTCCAGACGGTGTTCATGGAAAGCCTTCGCGATGTCAAAGCGCATATTGACGGCGATATGCCGGAACTGCTGTTCCTTACCGGCGGCGTCTCCCGTCTGCCGGCTATCCGCACCTGGTGCCAGGAAGTCTTCCCCGACTCCGTAGTCATTGCCGGGAGCGAACCGGAGTTCTCCGTGTCCCGCGGCCTTGCCTGGAGCGGACGTATCGACGAAGAACTGCGACAGTTCAACCGGGAACTGCAGGAGCTGACTGAATCTTCTCTGGTGGAGGACGTGGTCCATCACCATATCAATGATCTGTACCGTGCGGCAGTGGACGCGCTGGTGGAGCCCATTCTGGAGCACGCAGCCCTCCCCTGCTTTGACCGCTGGCGTTCCGGGGAGATCAGAAGGCTTACGGATATCGACAAGGAGATGGAAGAAGAGATCTCCCGCTATCTCCACTCCGATGAGGCAAGGGAACTGCTGATCAAACCCATCAGCACCTGGTTGAAGCCCGTAGCCAGTGAGATTGAACGATACACCGTTCCCATCTGTGTACGTCACAACATCCCCTACACCGCACTGAGTCTGACCTCTTTCTTCAACACCTCCGATGTGGACATCAAGTTGGATGCCAAGAGCGTCTTCGCCGTTGAGGAGATCACCTGGATGATCAACTCCATCATCGCCATTATCGTGGGTCTTCTGTGCGGCGGCAGCGGCATTGCCCTCATGGCCGAGGGTCTGCCCGGCATGATTGCAGGGGCGGTTCTGTCTCTGCTGGTTCTTCTCATCGGCAAGGAGTCCATCCAGGGCGCCGTGCTGAAAGCGGATATTCCCGAATCCATCCGTAAGATGGTGCCCAAGGGATACTTCCGTTCCCGTTTGAAGAAGGTCAGTTCCGAAGTAAAGTCCAGCTTCTATGAGACTCTGGAGACGGAACAGAACGAAGCCATCATCGAGCAGATGGTATCGGACATCTCCGTCCAGATTGAACAGTGTCTGCACAAGATGGCTGAAGTGGTGGAGATCCCTCTGGGATAACACAATCAAACATGAAAAATCAGACTTCCCTCATCAGAGAAGTCTGGTTTTTTCATGTCCATATCATTCCGGAATCCGGTCCGCAAGTCTGCCGCGCCGTTTCAGATACAGCATAAAGGACAGGCACATGATGATCTGCAGCGTAGACGCCACGGGAGTGGCAAGCCCGACGTGGAACAGTGATACCGGCACACGCTTACTCATAAGATAGGAGAACGGGATACGGGCGCAGAACGCGCCGATGATCCCCTGTGCCATAACGAAGGTGGTCTCGCCCAGTCCGTTGAAGAATCCGATGTAACAGAAGAAGATCGGAGTGAGCATACAGTCGATGGAATAGGCTCTGAGATACTGGGCTGCCGCCGCCGCCACTTCCTGATCTCTTGTAAAGATCCGGGCCAGAGACACTCCGTAGAAGAAGGATCCCAGTGCCATGAACACCCCGATGATCAGTGCGGTCATCATCCCGATATACAGTGCCTTCCGTGCACGTGTCATCTTTCCGGCGCCTACGTTTTGCGCCACGAAAGCGGACATGGACTGCATGAATGCTGACGGCACCAGCATGATGAAGGCACACACGCGCTCGGCACATCCCACTCCGGCGGAGGCGATGAGACCGAGGGAATTGACGATGGCCATGATGACGAGAAAGGAGATTCCCACGAGAAAATCCTGCAGGGCGATGGGAAAACCAAGACGGGTGATCCGGCGTATCACCGGCATGTCCGGCCGCACGTCCCTCCAGTGAAACTCAAAGGGCAGCTCTCTTCTTCGTATGATCTGCAGTGAGATCAGCACGGAGATGAACTGGGCAAAGACAGTGGCCAATGCGGCACCGGCAGTTCCCATATGAAACACCGCCACCAGAAGAAGATCTCCCAGAATGTTGACCACGGTGGCAATGGCCACGGTGATCAGCGGAGTACGGGAATCCCCGATCCCCCGGAACACGCTGCCCAGAAGATTGTAGGCCGTGATGACCAGAGTGCCGGCTCCGCAGATGCGGACGTAGGAAACGGTTCTGGTATAGGCCTCCTCCGGTGCATTCATGACCGTGGAGATGGGTTCGGCAAACAGGACCATGAGCACCGTCACAATGCCGCCCAGCACAATGAATTCAAAGATACTGGCGCCGATGACCTGCCCGCCTTCCTTGACCCGGCCGGCGCCGATCTTCTGTCCCAGAAGGATGGTGGTCCCCATGGCAAAGCTGGCCACGAGGCCGGTGATGAGCATCATGATCTGGGAGCCGGTGGCCACGGCGGACACATCCGCGGAAGTGGTAAACTGTCCCACGATGAGCAGATCCACCGCGCCGTACATCGCCTGCAGAAACAGCGCCGCCAGCACCGGCAGTGAAAACCGGATTAGCGGCGCGGCGATGGGTCCTGTTGTAAAGTCTCCGTATTGTTGTTTTCTGTTTTTCATTGCTTTTTGTTAAAACCAGTGTTCTTTCAGATAATCGATCAGTTCCCGGTCTGCCGGGAGCCAGGGAACATCGTCCAGTTCCTCCCGGGTCAGCCACCGGGCGGACTGGTGCTCCAGCAGTTTCATCCTGCCGGGATCCGGCAGGGTGCAGAGAAAGCAGTCCATGCTCAGATGGAATTCCGGATAATCGTACTCCAATGTGAAGTACTTCCGCTCCACATGGATGCAGGCATCCAGTTCCTCCCGGATCTCCCGCACCACCGTTTCCTCCGGCTTCTCACCGGGCTCCTGCTTTCCTCCCGGAAACTCCCACTGTCCTTTCATGGTGCCGTCACCCCGCTGTGTAGCAAGGATCCGGTCTCCGTGAAGGATCATGGCTGCCGCGACATGGAGAGTTTTCATCCTTCGTCCACCCTCTGCCGCTCGTAACGCACAGTGCATTCCAGAATGTGCTCGGCCAGCTCATCCGTGATCATGCCGTCGGTAAGACGCCATTCCCAGTTTCCGGCGCCCAGAACACCGGGAGCGTTCATCCGGGCTTCGCCGCCCAGATCCAGCCAGTCCTGCATCTGAGCCACAAAGAGGTCTGCAACGGAGGCCATCCCCGTACGAAGGACCCCTTCCGTGATCCCTTCCTCTTCCGTCAAAGCCATATACCGGTCTGCAAACTCTCTGGCGTCGTCGCTCAGTTCGGAATACCACTGCCGGACCGTGGTGTTGTCATGGGTGCCTGCATAGCAGACACAGTTGTGTTCGTATTTGTAGGGACGGTAGTTGTTGGGCTGACGGGAGTCAAAGGAGAACTCCAGGATCTTCATGCCGGGATAGCCCGCATACTCCATCAGTTCCGTAACATCTTCCGTCAGGATCCCCAGATCTTCCGCGATAAATTCGATCTCCAGTCCGCTTTCTTCAATGGCATCGATGAAGTCTTCCCGGGGTCCCGGGATCCACTTCCCGTTCCGTGCCGTCTTTTCTCCGTAAGGCACGGCCCAGTAGCTGGCAAGTCCGCGGAAATGATCGATGCGGATCACATCGAACAGGTTTCCCGCCGCTTCCAGCCGGCGCAGCCACCATTCGTAGTCCGTCTGCTTCATCATGTCCCAGTCATAGAGCGGGTTTCCCCACAGCTGTCCGTCCTCGGAGAAATAATCCGGCGGCACTCCCGCCACGGCAGTGGGTACCAGATCCTCATCCAGCTGAAACAGTTCCGGATCGGCCCAGACATCGGCAGAATCCAGCGGCACGTAGATGGGTACGTCCCCGATAAAGGAGATCCCCTGCTCAGAGGCGTATTCCCGCAGCTGGTTCCACTGAGTATAAAACAGATACTGTATATAAATGTAGAAATTCACGTCCTGCCGCAGCAGATCACTGTACCGATCCAGCACCTCCGGGTCTCCGTCCCCGCGGTGAGCATGACGGATCTCCTCTGGCCACTCATACCAGGGCTTACCTTCAAAATGGTCCTTCAGTGCCATGTACAGTGCGTAATCCCTCAGCCAGGAGTAGTTCTCCTCGCCGAAATCCGCGACATCCAGAAGATCCCGCTCCCAGCCCTTTTCATAGGCCTTGCGAAGGACGGGATAGCGTCCCTCATAGATCTTGCCGTAATCCACATA
>CAJOQP010000044.1 GCA_905236515.1 uncultured Oscillospiraceae bacterium
CCTGCAGGCGATTCTGGAACTGTGCGAAGACGATATGGACATTCGTCTGCTGGTACAGGAGACCATTCAGCGTCTCTCAAAGATGACGGAAGAAGAGTATCAGGCATTGGATCTGCCGGTCATTCCGCAGGAGGAAGAGTAATATGGACCGAGTTGCTGTATATATGTTAAAGGAGAAATATAAGCGTCATCGCGGCCATACTCTCTCCTATCTGTTCGAGACAAAGATGGCCCCGGATTTTCCCAGATATGATCGAATCTGGCGTATGGAGATTCCGGAAAACACAGTGCTCCGGGAATGGGTTGCCTCTGATCTGGAACCGTGGATTAAGGATCATGGGCAAAATACCATTGTTGGTCTAATACTTATTGTGGACCACACTGGGATTTCAAAGTGCTGGTACCTGGATCGGGAGGGGCTTGTGCTCCTCCCCTCCTTCTATCGGCAGGAAACGGATCTTCTGGGCATCGGAACCAAAGGATTCCACATACCAAAGAAACCCGGTACATACCAGGCTCGAGACAGTCTGATCATTGATGGTATTGTTTATTATCTGATGGAAAGCGAGCGGTTCGGGAGTGCCTCTCAGATGTATATTGTGAATGGAGAAGGCCGTTTTATGGGCCTGCAGACTTCAAATGGGTTCTCCGATCCTCTGATCGAGCAGATTCGGAAAAAGAAAGAGCAGTATGACGAGGAGAAAGACATCCTTAATGTAATGGCAAAAGGGTTCTCCTCTCTTGCCAAACAGAAAGGATCTAAAAAGGCTGCAAAAGATTATCCGGGGACAAAAACACCAGGAAGAGAGATTACTGGAAAGAGAGCTTCCGTCAAAATCCGATTGAATGAAAAACGCTCGCTTCTAGGAACCTGAATAAGTTTTCTTTTTCCCACTCTTATCACCTTTTTATCTAGTAGTTTATCCATCTATCATTAAAAGGTTGGTTGAACTATTTCGTTTCCTTAATCCCTCAGCGTCCCGATTGGCACAACCTTTACTCCATCCTCGCGGGTGTAGGCCATTTCGCCGCCGGTGATTACCATCAGCAAGTCCGGCTCTCGCAGCGGGACTTGTTTTTCTTTTTCGTTATACTTGCGAATCAGCTCCTGAAGCTGTAACAAATGCTTTGCTCCTTCCTCGATTTCTCGGCTGCCAAGTTTAAACTCGATCAGCGCAAACCGACCATCGTCCAGATGCAGAACTGCATCAGCTTCCAAGTCCATGCGATCATGATAATAAGATACACGCCCGCCAAGAGCTTGTGAGTATACCTTCAAATCACGAATACAAAGACATTCAAAGATAAATCCGAAGGTTTTCAAATCTGACTGGAAATACTCCGGCGTGAGACCTAGTGCTGCCACCGGAATGGAAGGATCTATAAATCCTCTCTTTTTCCCAGAGCGGATTGTCGTTGCGGAGCGAATCGCCGGACACCAAGCCTCCACGTCTTCGATCACAAACAGCTTTTCCAGCGCATTCAGATAGGTGTCCATTGTCTGCAGGGTCATGCTGTCCGCATTCGCTGCCACATCACGATAAATGTTCGTTTTTTTCGCCAGTGTAGAGACATTACGAGCATAGGAGCGCAGAATCATGTTGGTCCAGGTAGGATTACGCTGCACACCATCCACAGTGGAGATATCAGATTCACAAATATTGTTCAGATAGTCCTTCGCAATCATAAGCTTTGCAACATCACTCTTCCTGCGAAGCGCAGCAGGCCATCCGCCGCGGCAGGCTGCAAAGATCAGCTTTTCCACAGTTAGCTCGGATGCGATGCCGTCAATATCCATATCGGGATGATCAAAGAGCGCTTTGAGCGAGATTTCTCCATTGGACTCCTTGGACTCAAATAAACTCATTGGATACATTTTCATCCGCGAGATACGTCCCGTTCCGGAGTGCATGATCTTGCTGTTGTCTACCGACGTCGATCCGGTCAAGATAAACAGTCCTTCCTCCTGCCGCTGATCCACATCCGTGCGGACAGCATCCCACAGAACCGGCGCGACCTGCCACTCGTCTATCAGACGGGGATTCGCGCCTTTGAGCAGCAGGGACGGTTTTGTAGCTGCTGTTGCAAGATAGCCGTCTCGGCGATCCGGGTCCTGCATTCTCAATATGCTTTTTGCTTTCTGTTCGCCTGTCGTGGTCTTGCCGCACCACTTCGGCCCAACAATCAGAGTCGCCCCAAAAGCTTCCAATCTAAGCGTAAGCTCGTCGTCAACAATTCTCGGTAAATACTCAGGCATAATACGGTCCTCCAGATTCGGATAAGTCTATCATATAGCGTATTATTGCCATAGTCAATTTTATTTTGTGTTTTTGATTGGTTTTATTATGCGTTTTTGATGTATTTTGTTTTATGTTTTTGGAATATAAAGTTGTTGTCCACCTCAATATCATGTTAACATGGAAATTGATGTCGTAACCACTTTTGTCGGATTTCCGTCTTTATGGGTGAGAGAGAAAGGAGTGAATCACGTATGACCGATGAATCCATAATTGATCTCTATTTTGCCCGGGACTCGATGGCAATCCATTATTCGCAGGAGCAGTATGGGAATCTCTGTCACGCTGTAGCTTCGAATATTCTGCCAACCCTCGAAGACGCACAGGAATGTGTAAATGATACTTGGCTGAAGGCGTGGAATTCCATACCACCTACAAGGCCAAAGCACCTGGGTGCTTATCTCAGCCGTATCACGCGGAATCTGTCGTTGGAGCGCTGGCGAACAATCCATGCACAGGAACGAGGTGGAAATTCCGGCACAGTACCTTTAGACGAACTCGCAGAGTGTCTGTCAGGCGGGGAAGATCCTGCTGACACCGCAGCTATGCATGCGTTGGAGCAGGGTATGGGCCGTTTCCTGAAGAGCCTGAGGCAGACAGAGCGCGCAGTTTTTCTTTCACGCTACTGGTATTGCGCCTCAGTGCGGGAGATTGCGCTCCATTTCGGCTTTTCTGAGAGCCGTGTTAAAACGATGCTTTTTCGTACACGGAAAAAATTACGGACGTATTTGGAAAAGGAGGGCTTGCTGTGAATCGAATCGACCTTGCGCTTGCTATGAACGCCGCGACTGACGACGATCTGCGCTATGTCGCAGAAATCATGAAATATACAAACTCAGCAAAGCAAAGAAGAAAATTCCCAATTCGAGCAGCAACAGCCATCGCCGCTGCTGCAGTGCTTCTCCTTGCAACGCTCGGTGTAGCAATGGCAGCAAACGAGCAGGTTCGCGATGCGGTTTTTTCCTTTTTCCATATTTCCTCCCCTGAACAAGTGCCTCAGCCAAGTGCAATGCCCACAGCGGAAGGGGAAGCTGCGTGGATCGGGCGAAGGGAAATCGATGACGCTGTGGTGATTGATGACTATCTATTACAAACGCCAATACGTCCTCTGAAAGGAAGCGTCAGCCTTTGGGATGCAGACGGAATGCGGTTTTACACTCTTACTGATCAGGGGCTTTTTGCAGTTCCTGGAGAACATCGTGAATTCACCCTTTCCTTTGGCGGAGCGGAACAGGCCATTGCTTATGATTTCGCTAAAACAGAGTCTGGCGTGTTGCTCAATTGGGTCGAAGACCCCCGCGTGAACGAAAACCCATATGGATACGGGTGGAACCTGGTCCAGCCTGCCCTCTCCAGTGAGCAGGTGTGGCTTGAGCTTCCGGACTGGAACCGGAGCTTTCAGATGTATCCGATGCTTCTTGATCTTGAATCAGGTGAGTTGACAGATATCTTTAAGGGACTGGACTCTGATCTTGCTCCTGCGGATGCCATGACAACTTGGAACTATTCGCCTAATCTGAGATATGCACTCTTGCGTGATCTTGATCAAGGCGCATGGCTATATGATCTTCAATCACGTACAGTTACAGATCTCAGTAATTTGGCGAATGTATGGATTCAAGATGCCACTTTCACCCTACAAAACCATTTGCTTTTATCCATGACAGATGGGGAGACATATACCTTCCTGTCTTATGATCCCGAAACAGGAACATCGCATACGCATCAATACCCGGCAAGTCATGACGGCTCAACGGGCGTGATCTCTGTCCTGTCACATCGTCGGCAGGCGCCTTTCTCCCACGCTCTGATACAGTCTGGCAGCGGAGGCTGCGCTCTGCTCGATTTGGAAACAAACGATACGCTCGACTTACCTGAAGATCTTAACGCATATCTGCCGAACATTCAGGAAAACGCTGCGGGAAATCGCCTCCTGTGTACGCAGGAGCAGTGGATCTCAAATCCAGACGGTACAACATATCTAGCGCTGTCGCGGCTTGCGATATGCGATCTGGAAAACCATTCACTTGTGGAGCTCGATCGGGAACAATACGAAACAGCGCAGGAGTTTGCGTGCTTTTGGCTGGATGACAATCGGTTTGTTGTCTGGGCAAATAGTGGCGTTGACGGAACTACTTCACTGCATGTCTATACCATTCAGCCACCAGAAAGGAGAGGATAATTATAATGAAACGTTTGCTTCTGTTTCTCATTGCGCTCTGTATTCTGACAACAAGCGCACTTGCCGCAAAGACGCCTTTTACGGATGTGCCGGACAACTGTTGGTATAGGAGAACACGCAAAATATTCATGGACCAGAGTTCACAATCTTAGATCTGCTGCAGAATTTGGAAGTGTTGAGGCACTCTTCAACCTTGGAATAGCCTACCTGAAAGAAGGTAACAACAAGAACGGCTTTTTATACTGCAAAGATGCTGCTGAAAAAGGTTATCCTGAGGCAATGCTCTTATGCGGAGACGTTTATTACAAGGGTATGCATCCTGAAATTGCAAAAGATTATTATGAAAAAGCACTAGCAAATGGGGAAAAGACAGCAAAAGACAGACTTAAACGATTAACAAACAACCCTGATTCATCCAATGCTCCCAAAAGAATTGTTGGATTCAGTAGTTGGAGCTCCCCTAGAATTAATGATTGGTTAGATAACGGATTCCAGTGTACGAAAGTGTGGTTGTAACAACTCACTTTGAGAGAGGCTAAAGATTCTCTTCGCCGAAAACGATCTTAAAGTGATGGTCTTAAAGATTTTTCTCGGGTTTTTTAATCATGTAACTGCGGGTTTTTTCACCAAAAAATTTTTCTGGAATTATCAACAGAATACAGCAAAAGAAGAGGTGTTGCCTCATTCTGACTTTAAAAAGTCATTTTGAGACAACACCATTCTCGTTATCATCATTGTGCCTCGGATTCAAGTTTTCGATAATCTACTTTTCCATTCGGGGTCAGGGGTAGTTCCGGAAGCACATAAAACCATTGCGGCTGATAGCGTTCCGCAAGCTTTTCTTCACAAGTTTTTTTGACTTCAGCTATCAATTCATCGGGTGACAATTTGCAATCTGGCTCCATCACGAAATAGGCAGCAGGTAAAAAACCACGTCCATGTTCCTTGTCTGGGTGTCCAACTACACAGCAGAATTTGACATCTGGATGAGAGAGAATTGCACGTTCAACTTCAAACGGATTGATTTTCATCCCATTGTGCTGGATAATGATTCGTTTCAAACGACCATCCAGGAACAAGAATCCGTTTTCATCCAAATAGCCCAAGTCGCCACTGTGCATCCACACGATTCCATCGTCATGGCGTTGCATGACCTCTTCCGTTGCCGCAGGATTATTATAATACCCATTCATAAGGCGAGGACCAGAGATGCATATTTCTCCTTTTTCGTGATAGGAAAGCTCCTTCTGGTTTTCGTTATCATAAATACATATGTTCACGAATGGATATGGTACGCCCACGCTTCCAGGAACATCAATATCATAATGATTGGTGGTGGCAGCACAGCCGACCTCAGTCATGCCGTATCCTTCAATGATGGAACAGGGGCTACCATGTTCTGCAAGAAGTGCGTCAATCTTCTTCTTGATATCATAACGAATAGTATCGCTCCCGCTGGCAATTGTGCGGAGGAAGCTCAAATCTTTTCCTTCAAGAACAGGATTGTCAAGAAAGTTCTCCCAGTCCGCAGGGCCTGCCGTAACATGCTGAGGCTTGTACTTTAGAATGTTTTCGGCATACTTTTCAGGTTCATAGTTGGGAAGGAGAACAAGGCGGAGATGAAGTGTAAGAGGTGTATGCATGGATAAGATCACATTATATGCGAGGAAGGGAGGAACCTGATTCATGATACGTTCATCGGCTTTAAAGTGCCCTTCTCCATATATGTACTGATATTCTACGGCAAGGGCGTTGAAACTTCGGTTAGATAACATGACGCCCTTAGAGTTTCCCGTGGTTCCACTAGTGTGTAGAATGCTGGCAGTAGCTGAACCAAGAGTATGACGGTCGACCGCAGGCTCATAGGGCCCTTTTACGAAATCTTTCCATGTGATCAGTCCATCGATTCCCTTGGGGATTTTTACATGCGCTTTCTTTTTTAAAGCCCACCGGATTGGTAATGGCAAGTGATCAAACGGCGAACAAACAATTACAGTTTCCGCTTGAAGCTGGTCAAGAACAGACAATGTGTTGTGGAGAAAAAGATCACACACCACAATGACTTTTGATTCAACCTCATTGAAATACCGCTCTAACTCTTCACCCGATAAGCGCAGATCCACCATGTTAGAAATGGCTCCTATTTTATTCAGAGCATAAATTGCTATGACATTTTCAGGGATATTGGGGATGGCGAGAGAAACGATGTCACCTTCTTTTACTCCATAATGTTGAAAGGCAGCTGCAGCTTGATTAATCATCTCAAAAAATTCCGAATAGGTTATGGTCCAACCCAAATATTCGATTGCAATACTATCCGGAACATCACGGTTCATTTCACACAGGTAATCGTAAATGGAACCAGAGGGGATAGTGGCCTTGGGTGCTGCCTCGCAGTAGTATTTGAGCCAGGGCCGATCTTTAGACGGAAAACCAGTCATTTTTTTCTCCTTTCCTATGTATACCGACAGGGGATAACTGGGTATACAAATTGTTATAAGCTGTGTTCGCTATACAAAAAACTAATAACAGCAGGCTTATCCTAAGAATGAAGCTGCTTTTATGCTAGTCAACTTGTTTTAAGAATTCGTGGAGTTAAAACACGGATTCATTTTCTTGGTCACAGGGTCATGGTTCAGATGTAAATATAAAATACTAATGTTCGCATACGGAATGAATACGCTGAAGTTAACTAGCCAAAGATGAGGCTTTAGAAAAACGAATGCAACCGTTCCGGTTGCATTCGCCTTCTGGAACCCATGAAGATTATTGATGATTATTTTATAAGACTTGAAATCGCTACTAGTATGGCAGCAGCTTCTGCACGGGTCGTTGTGCCCTTGGGATCCAGCAGTTTTCCAGGTTTTCCGGATAGGATCTCATTTCCAATGGCCCAGCTCATATCGTCAACAGCCCATTGACTGATGGACGTATAATCCTTGAAGTTCTTTAGATCGGATCCAGAACCAGTTTTTATGCCCATCCATTCCATAAATTGGTGGATCATGGTTATGAATTCTTCCCGGGTGATCTTGGACTTGGGAGCAAATAGACTGTTTCCGCGACCAATGGTAATTCCTTCCTGAGCACCCCAGGCAGCGGCTTTTGCATAATAGGAGTTTTCCGGTACATCTAAGAAGGGTGTTTTAATAGTAACATCAGGCTTATTTGCAATAGCATACAACATCGTGATGACCATACCACGATCGAGGGGTACGTCTGGTTTAAACAAGGTGTCAGTCATACCTGCCATCCAACCCTTTTCATAGACTTCTTTGATATACTTTTCATACCAAGAATCAGTTTTCACATCTGCAAATGAGCAAGAGACATTTTCGAAAACGCGCTGGACGAAGCTAACTGCGATGGACACAGGAGAATCCGGCATAACAAAGCTATAACCGTTTGACTCTTTCTTGAGTTCAATTTCTTTCCCGTCGCCGCTGATGGCAGCGATGTCGCCAAGATCATAATTGTTCTGAGCCTGTACCTGCAGAGTAACCGTCTCGCCCTGTTCGGCCTTATTCGTGGAGAGTGTTGCATTCCCGCCTTCTGTTACCGTTGTTACATAAATGGAATTACTTGCGTGATCGGGAACGGACGGTTCCGGAGAGCCTTTCGGATTCTCTTCAAGCAGTTTTTCAATCTTTTCAGCAATCTGACGGTGACCATTAAAGTTTGGATGTACTCCCAGAAGAGGGTTACCACTCCAGTTGTTGTCAGTCAGAGATTTGGGACCGAACGTTTCTACATCCGTAATATCACAGTAGAGATACTCAGAACGCAGATCACAGGTGTCCCGCATGTACTTGTTGCAGACTACGGTGTTGGCATCTGCCAGCTTTCCGATAGGGATCTTGATATGATCGGTCAGTGTCAGATCGTGCATGGGATTAAACAGACTGATCGCCACGAGTGTAGCGTCAGGGTTCTTTTCCCGTATCAGGCTGATGATCGTATTCCAACGTTCACCGAACTGGATCATTCCATCCATGAAGCCGGCAAAGAAGTTTGCCGTTGCTTCCGGAAGGAATCCGGCATATAGTGCGACATTTAGGAGGTTGCGGACGACACTTTCATATTGATTACCAGTTAGGTCATTCAGAGCCTTCTCTGCTTCCTTCAGCACTTCGCCGTAAGTTTTGTCAGAAATCATCTTGCGTTCTGCTGCGTCATCGAATACCTGAACCAGACGCATCAAACCATAGGCAAGCATGTCATTGGAACCGATGTTGACGGTGATCAGATCTGCCTTGGAGAGATCTTCTTCGACCTTGTCCTGCCATTGGGCAAATACATTCATCGGAACGTTGCCAAGGTAACTGATATGACGTTTTGCATATCGATCTGGTTGATAGGTCTTATCCAGCAGGTAGATCTGATCGACACTGCGAAGCCCGCTGATACCGTACATGTGGGTTTTCGCACCGGTGTATTTTGCCAGAAGCTGGGCGTAGCAGCCATCGAACAGGGTGCGGGTATCCGGATCATTCCCTTTAGGGGCACGGATGTAACCCAGAAGGTCATTGCCTTCTTTCAGGCCATAACCGGTAGCAACGCTGTCACCAAAAATAAAGTAATCTTTATATGATGCGTTCTCATTATCTGCAACGGCACTGACACTCATAATACTTGCAAACAGTGCGATGATAAGAAGAACAGCAAACAGCCGGTTCTTTTTCATTTTTTCTTTTACTCCTC
>CAJOQP010000045.1 GCA_905236515.1 uncultured Oscillospiraceae bacterium
CCCGAAACGTCGCATGCTCATCCGATAATAATACCAGAAAACCGCCAGTCCCATCACAAATGCGGCAATACCGGTGTACTTGAACAGAACGACCAGAAGGACCGACACAAGGAGAAGTTCCGCCAGCAGGATCCCACGGGCACTGCGGTCGGCACCTTCTTCCATGGCTTTTGCAGATCCCCCGTTAGACGCTTTGGGAAACGTCACCACGGACAGCGCTGACAGCACGCGGGAGAATACATAGGAGAACGCCACCACGCCGATCGTGCCTGCTGTAACTTCCGTGAACCCGGCCACCGTCAGAAGCATGTAGCCTATGGCACTGATTACAGCGAAGGCTCCCACATGGGGATCTTTCAGGATCGCGAGCCGCTCCTCCCGTCCTTTCCAGGAATGAATGGCATCATGGGTATCCATCCAACCGTCCATGTGGATCCCTCCGGTGATCAGAAGCGGGAGCACGGAAAGGATCGCTGCAGTAAAGAAGCGGTGAAATCCGCCCAGCCGGTTCAGCGCAAGAAATGCGCACCAGACCGCCCCTCCCAGGACAACGCCCACCAGAGGAAAAAAGCACATCATGTATCTCGTCTCTCCGTTGCCTCGGATCCTTGGCACGGGGATCCTGGAAAACATGGAAAAAGCGGCTATCAGCGATCTGAACATCTGTTTTCGTTCCTTTCCTAGGTCTTTCTGATCCAGTTGGGGATGCCGGCAATGACTTCCACCAGGACGTCTGCCCCTGTGGCAAGCTCCTGCTGTGCCGTCTGCATCCACCGGTCAAACCGTTTCATCTCCGGTGTGTCGATACCGGAATCTTCATCCATCATGTCGCATACCACAACCACATGATGCCCTGCTTCGGATAATCTCCGTATTGGAGAAACAAGAAGAGTATATACCAGTTCCTTCTCTTCCTTACGGGACAGCGAGCTCCGGTCCATGGAAGAAAAGACTTCATTGGCTGTCAGGTTTCCCAGATCCTCCAAAAGGACCGAAGACGGTCTTGGATGTTCATCCATCCAGAGCGGGACTTTCTTCTGCAGTTCACAGCTCCACTCCAGAGTATGAAATCCATTGCCCCGGCGCTGTTCCCGGTGACGCCGGATCCGTTCCGCCGTCTCCGGGGATCCATCATTCTGCATGGTGGCAATATACCAGCGTTCCATGGACGCTCCTCCGGAAGCAAGCCCTTCGGCGAACCGAGATTTCCCGCTTCCGGATCCGCCGAAAACAAGGATCAGCATAATGTCTCTCCCTTGTAATATCTCTCATATGGTTCCACACGGATCTCCTCGAAGGACCCCATGGACTCATACACATCCTGTACGGCCTCCAGCATCGGCATGAGAAGCATCGCGCCGGTTCCTTCCCCCAGAGACAGGTCTCCCCGGATCACCGCCGAAAGTTCCAGTTTTTCCAGGATCTGATGTCCCGCCGGTTCATGGGGATCATGAGATGCGATCAGGATCCGCCGTACCCGGGGGTCCATTCGTACCGCCACCAATGCGGCAGCCAGTGTAATGGCACCGTCCAGCACCACCGGAACATTCTGGGCTTCCGCCTCCAGAAGAAGGCCTGTCATGGCGGCGAGCTCCATTCCCCCGCCTTCCCGAAGCATCGTTTCCTCGGAGAGATCCTGCTTGGCACGGATGCGGTCCATTGCCTTTTGCACTGCACGGATCTTCCGATCCAGTCCCTCCCGGGATAAACCGGCTCCGTATCCGGTGACTTCCGGAGCATCCCGTTCCAGAAGGAGTCCTGCCAGCACGGCGGTGGGAGTAGTATTCCCGATTCCCATCTCTCCAAGAGAGACGATGGAATAACCCAGCTCCTTAATGCGGCAGAGCACTTCCCTGCCCGTTTCCATCGCCTGCCGGCATTCCTCTTTTGTCATAGCGGATTCTTTTGCGATATTACCGGAACCGTTTCGTATGCGCCGGGACACCACCGAGCCCGGTCGCAGTTCCTTCTCCGGATACTCCGGACCGTTCATGCCCACATCGATAACAAAGACTTCTGTTCCGGTCCGTCGGGCCAGTATGTTGACCGTAGATCGTCCTGCAGCACAGTTGTCCGCCACGATGCGGGTCACTTCAGAGGACGTTTGCGTCACG
>CAJOQP010000046.1 GCA_905236515.1 uncultured Oscillospiraceae bacterium
CTTCGGGGACGGATTCACCCGTGCCTTCAACATCACCTTTACCGATAAGGAAAACAAGCTCAGCTTCCCCTATCAGACCAGCTGGGGCATGTCCACCCGTGTCATCGGCGGACTCATTATGACCCACGGCGACAACAACGGTCTGGTCCTTCCGCCGAAAGTGGCTCCCATCCAGGTCATCGTCGTCCCCGTTGCCCAGCAGAAAGAGGGCGTTCTGGACAAGGCATATGAACTTCTGGACCGTCTGAAGGCAGCCGGGATCCGGGCGCGGATCGATGCATCCAACAACTCCATGGGCTGGAAATGTGCTCAGTGGGAGATGAAGGGCGTTCCCGTCCGTCTGGAGATCGGTCCGAGAGATATCGAGAACAACGTGTGCATGGCCGTACGCCGTGACAACGGCGAGAAAGTCACCGTCGGACTGGACGAACTGGAGTCCATGATCCCTCAGGTGCTGGATCAGGTCCAGCAGGGCCTGTTCGACAAGGCCAAGGAGAATCTGGACAGCCACATCTTCGCCGCTTCTTCCGTGGAGGAAGCCAAGGCGCTTCAGGAAGAGCATGGCGGTTTCATCAAGACCATGTGGTGCGGAGATCTGGCCTGTGAGGAGAAGATGAAAGAGGAGGCCGGCATGTCCTCCCGCTGCATCCCCTTTGAACAGGAGGATCTGGGAGACACCTGCCCCTGCTGCGGAAAGCCCGCCAAACATATGATCTACTGGGGCATCGCCTACTGATCCATACAGCAACCAACCCGGGTGCCGGTTTTCCGGTGCCCGTTTTTGATTTCCAAAAAAAGTACCATCCCCCTGCCGGGAATGGTATAATAAGTCTATCATTAGGAATCGTATTGAGAGGAAACAAACTATGAGGAGAAGACCATCTCTGCTCTGGCGGATCCTGCTGGGAGTGCTGTTTCTGGCGCTTCTGTTCCCTACCACCTCGCCGCTTATTTCATTCGGAGATACCCATACTGCACCCCAGTCGGCACCTACCGAACTACCGGGAAATCCCATGACCTTTGAGGATGTGGCGGACTCGGACTACTATTATGACGCGGTACGCTGGGCCGTGGAACACGGCATCACGGAAGGCACCTCCAACACCACCTTTGCCCCCAAGGATTTCTGCTCCAGGGGCCAGGTCATCACCTTCCTTTGGAAAGCCATGGGCTCCCCGGAGCCGCTGCGCAGTACCAGCCCCTTTACGGATGTTCCGGAAGATGCGTATTATACCAAGGCCGTTCTGTGGGCGGCAGAACAGAAGATCGCTTCGGGATCTTCCGATACGACGTTCTCTCCCAATGCACCCTGTTCCCGGGCACAGGTCATGACCTTCCTGTGGAAGCTGAAAGGGCAGCCGGAGGTAACCGACACCACCAGCAGTTTTCCTGATGTCACTCAGGATGATTACTTCTATACACCGGTCATGTGGGCGGCGAAAGAGGAGATCACCACCGGTCTTATCGATTCCCGATTCGGTGCAAACGATCAGTGCAATCGTGCACAGGTCGTCACCTTCCTCTGGCATGCGCTGGCCGAGGAATAACACAATGAAAAGCAACCAGGAGGACCTGCCGCATTCGGCAGATCCTCCTGGTTTTGTTATCCCTCCAGAGGCGGAAATCCGTCCCGGGAGATGGCAGCGTTGGTAAAGCGTTTGTCTTCCGTCACTTCCCGGATCACGTTCAAAAACTCCGGCAGTTCATAGGGCGTCTGGGGCGTGGGAAGCTCTACTTCACAGTAGGCGTACTGGGAAAACCCCTCAAAAACATCGATCTCTGCCACAAGGTCACCCACCGGCACGCACCACCGGGTCTTGTGGAGGATCTGCCGTTCCGGATCCGCCTGCTTCTGAAGCTCCCGGTACTCCTCCTCCGACAGTTCCCGCTCGATCTCGATGCGCTGCAGCATATCGATGCGGGTCTTTTCCGTGGAGGTATAGGTCACCGTTCCCTCTTCTTCTGACCGCCGGATCCGCCGGGATGCTCCCTCCCGGGTTCCCAGGAGATACGTCTGTGTGATCCCGATGCATCGCACTGCGTGTTTCCGCAGTTCCGATTCCTCCGGCATGGCCACGAGGAATTTTCGTTCGATTTCCAGTGGAAGATCCATTCTGCTGCCTCCTTCAGTGACGTGTGCCCAGAAATCCTTCCAGGATCAGACTGGCGGCCACGGCATCGATGACTTTCTTGTGCTTCTTCTCCTTCTTTCCGTTGGCATGAAGGATATCGTGGGCGGCGACCGTGGTCCACCGTTCGTCCCAGAGCACGATCTCGCGGTCCGTGCGTTCTTCCAGCATGGCCTTCAGTTCCCTTGCTTTTTCACATCGCGGTCCCTCGGTGCCATCCATGTTCTTCGGCAGTCCCAGCACCAGGATCCCGGCCTCGCATCGGTCTGCCTCCCCGCAGATAGTATCCGCCAGCCGCTCCATATTCCATTCATCCACGATCCACGCATTTCCCACCAGTGTCTCGGTGATATCCGAGACTGCAAGGCCGGTATGCTGATCGCCGTAATCGATGGCCATGATCTTCAAAATCGTTCGCTCCGTTTCCTTATATAAATAGAGTTCTGTTTTTCTCCTGCGGTGATTATACCATACTCCATGCCCTCATCCCATCCGAAACGACAAATTCCCCGTGCTTTTTACCGGTTTTAAAAAAGTGACAAATTAATAAAAAAATAGATTGACCCTTTGACAGCGCTGTGTTATATTATGAATTACCTGTCGGAAGAGAGGTTTTCTTTTTGCGCGTATTTTTACGGGCAAAAACACTTCTCTTGGCCCGTTCAGGGAGGCAATGCCCGCAAGGGTAAATAAAATAGGAGGTGCCGACAATATGGCTGCAGATGCAAGAGTAAAAGTAACTCTCAGATGCGAAGAATGCAAGCAGAGAAACTATTTCACAGTCAAGAACAAGAAGAATACTTCTGACAAACTGGAACGTAGAAAGTACTGCCCGTTCTGCCGCAAACACACAAAGCACGTAGAAACCAAGTGATTTGACGAAAGGATTGTACGGAAATGGCGAAAAAAGAAAAGTCAACCGCTCCTGCAGTTAAGTCTTCTGGCGCCGTCAAGAAAGAGGACGTCAAGCCCAGCTTACTTAAGCGTATCGGCAAATGGTTTCGTGATATGAAGAGCGAACTGAAAAAGGTCGTATGGCCCAGCACACAGACCCTGACCAACAACACAGCGATCACGCTGTTCGTAACCGTTCTGGCGGCGGTCATTCTGTGGGGATTTGATTCCCTCGCTCAGATGGCAGTAAAAGCGCTAATAACGCTAGCAGGGTAGTGAGATATGGCTGAAAGAGCAAAATGGTACGTAGTTCATACGTACTCCGGATATGAGAATGCGGTAGCTACCGCAATCATGAAGGCAGCAGAAAACCGTAAGATGACCGACCTGATCTTAGAGGTCAGCATTCCTATGGAAACTGTTACCGAACATACGGACTCCGGTGAAAAAACCGTTGAGCGCAAAGTCTTTCCCGGCTACGTTCTGGTCAAAATGATTCTGACCGACGACAGCTGGCACCTGATCCACAATGTGCGTGGTGCCACGGGTTTTGTGGGTTCCGACGGAAAAGCGGTTCCCCTGACTGAGGAAGAGATCCTGGCGCTGGGCGTGGAACGCCACGAAGAAGTGGTCACCAGCTTCAATGTCGGCGATAACGTACGGGTTATCGACGGCCCGCTGGCCGGCTTCAACGGAGTGGTGGACGAAGTGTCCCCGGAAAAAGATCTGGTCCGTGTTACGGTCTCGATGTTTGGCAGAGAGACCCCGGTCGACCTGGAACTTGATCAGGTCGAACCCATTAAAGATTAAATTTAGAAAGAGGTGCTCAAATTGGCACAGAAAGTCGTTGGATATATCAGATTTCAGGTTCCTGCCGGAAAAGCAACTCCTGCTCCCCCTGTAGGTCCCGCACTTGGCCAGTATGGTATCAACATCGGCCAGTTCACTAAAGATTTTAACGATCGCACAAAGAATGATATGGGCATGATGATTCCTGTCGTTATCACTGTTTATGCCGATCGCAGCTTCTCCTTCATCACGAAGACTCCTCCTGCTGCTCTTCTGATCAAGAAGGCATGCGGTATCGAGACCGCATCCGGCGTTCCTCAGAGAGACAAAGTTGCTACCATCAGCAAAGAGGACGTAAAGAAGATTGCAGAGCAGAAGATGAAGGATCTCAACTGCACCAGCATTGAGTCCGCAATGAGCATGATCGCCGGAACCTGCCGTTCCATGGGCGTTATCGTCGGCGACTGATAGAGCGAGATATCGCTCTCCTTATTGCGTGGGAGGATCCAGGATCCGAGAAAAACCACATTACTAGGAGGAAACGAAATTGTTTAGAGGTAAGAATTATAAAGAAAGCACCAAGCTTTTCGATAAACAGACACTGTATGTTCCGGAAGAGGCATTTGACCTCGTGACCAAGACCAGCAAGGCAAAATTCGACGAGACCGTCGAACTGCATGTTCGTCTGGGCGTTGATGGAAGACACGCTGACCAGCAGGTCCGCGGCGCTATCGTTCTTCCCAACGGAACCGGTAAAGAGAGCCGCGTCCTCGTATTCTGCAAAGAAGAGCGCGTGGAAGAAGCCAAAGCAGCCGGTGCTGATTACGCTGGCGGCATGGATCTGGTTGAGAAGATCCAGAAAGAGAACTGGTTTGAGTTCGATACCGTTATCGCCACTCCCGACATGATGGGTACCGTTGGCCGTCTCGGTAAGGTCCTGGGCCCCAAAGGCCTGATGCCTTCTCCGAAAGCCGGCACCGTGACTCCCAACATCACTCAGGCAGTCAGCGAAGCCAAAGCAGGTAAGATCGAGTACCGTCTCGACAAGCAGAACATCATTCACTGCCCCATCGGAAAAGTTTCCTTTGGCGCAGAGAAGCTCACTGAGAACTACAACGCTCTGATCGGCGCCATCATCAAGGCAAAGCCGGCAGCTGCAAAAGGCCAGTACATCAAGAGCTGCGTTACCGCAACCACCATGGGCCCTGGCATTAAAATCAACTCTCAGAAACAGCTGTAATTTCAAATTGCAAAACGCAAGGCTGAGATCCGTGCTTGGATCTCAGCCTGCTTTTTTTAGCTTTTTCGATTGGTCTCGTCGATCTTTTTGATATGTTTTTCAAATTTGCTGCGGGCTCCCATGACTTCGTGACCGCAGCCGCAGCATCGAAGCTTGAAATCCGCTCCGGTCCTCAGCACTTCCCACTGATTGCTTCCGCAGGGGTGGGGTTTTTTCATGGTTAGGACATCGCCGACCTGTACATCCATCAGTGTTCTTCCCCCTTGATCTTTTCCCAGTAGGCTCTGGCAGCCTGTTCATTTTTATTGTCCCCGTATTCATAATACCGGGTCCCCTTCAGAGAATCCGGAAGATACTGCTGTTTCACCCAGTGGTTGGGATAGCTGTGGGGATATTTGTATCCCTGTTCCCGTTCAAATCCCGTGCCGTCAGCATGGACATTCTGCAATTCTCTCGGAATGGGTCCCGCCTTTCCCCTCTTCACATCGCCCACCGCGGCATCGATGGCATGAACAACGGAATTGGATTTGGGAGAAGTGGCCAAAAGGATCACCGCTTCCGCAAGAGCCAGTCTTCCTTCCGGAAGCCCCAGCTGCAGTGCCGTGTCCACACAGGCCTTAACGATGGGCACTGCCTGGGGATAGGCAAGTCCGATATCCTCACTGGCCGAGCACAGAATCCTCCGGCAGCAGCCAATGAGATCTCCCGTCTCCAGCAGTCGCGCCAGATAATGGAGCGCGGCGTCCGGATCGGATCCGCGAAGGGATTTCATCAGAGCGGAGACGGTATCAAAGTGCTCGTCCCCATCCCGGTCATAGTGCATGGAACTGCGCTGGGAGATGGCCTTCACATCCTCCAGCGTAAAGCGGACTTTGCCGTCCTTCCCTACGCAGGAGTTGGAGAGGATCTCCACGGTATTGAGGGCTTTCCGAACATCACCTCCACAGGACGTGGCGATATGGGAAATGACCCCTTCTTCCGTCTCGATCTCCGTCCCGCTCTTTTCACTGACGATCCGGATTGCCCGTATGACCGCCGGTTCCATCTCCCTGGGAGAGATGGATTTGAATTCAAATACGGTAGACCGGCTGAGAATGGCGTTAAACACACAGAAATAAGGGTTTTCCGTCGTGGAAGCGATAAGCGTGATGCGTCCGTCTTCGATAAACTCCAGCAGAGACTGCTGCTGTTTTTTGTTAAAGTACTGGATCTCGTCCAGATAAAGCAGGACCCCGCCGGGGGTCAGGAACGTATCCAGTTCCGCGATGATATCCTTGATATCCGACAGTCCGGCTGTGGTGGCGTTGAGTTTGCGCAGGGTGCGGTTGGTCCGTTCCGCGATGATCCGGGCGACCGTGGTCTTTCCGGTGCCGGAAGGTCCGTAAAAGATCATATTGGGGATCTTTCCGCTTTCAATAATGCGGCGCAGCATCCCGTTTTCACCCAGTATATGCTGTTGTCCGACGACATCCTCCAGGGAATCCGGACGGATCTCGTCTGCCAGTGGCTTGTACATAGAGACTCCTTTGCTGCTCCCGTTTGAATCCCGGGTACGGCTATGCTACAATGATGCCATTCCATTACACAGGGAGCGTGCGATCATGAGAACAAAACAGCAGGTCCAGGCGATCATTTCGCGGCTGGAGGAGGAATATCCTCTCGCAGAATGTTCTCTGCAGTATGAAAAAGATTATGAATTGCTGTTTGCCACCCGGCTCTCGGCGCAGTGCACCGACGAGCGGGTCAACAAAGTGACTCCGGCGCTGTTTGAGCGCTTCCCCTCTCTCCAGTCTCTGGCAGAGGCGGAAGTGGAGGAGGTGGAACAGTACATCCATTCCTGCGGGTTCTACCGCGGAAAGGCCAGGGATATCGTTGCCTGTTCCAAAGTCCTGCTGGAAGAGTATGACGGAAAAGTTCCCGGCACCATGGAAGAACTGGTCAAACTCCCCGGTGTGGGACGAAAGACCGCCAATCTCATTCTCGGTGACATCTTCCATGTTCCCGGTTCCACGGTGGTGGATACCCACTGCATCCGCCTGACCAACCGCATCGGTCTCATCGACAACATGAAAGAGCCGGAAAAGATCGAGCGGAAA
>CAJOQP010000047.1 GCA_905236515.1 uncultured Oscillospiraceae bacterium
CTCCAACCGCAGCAAGGACTTCGCGTGGATCGCAGATCACGTTTTCGGCGACTGCGTGGTAGAAGATATCTCCGATTCCGTCGGACAGATCGCATTGCAGGGACCGAAAGCCGAGGAGATCCTTTCCAAAATCGTGAAAGAAGAAGAGATCCCGGTGAAAAACTATACTGCCGTTTTTGATGCTGATGTGCAGGGTTATAAATGCATCGTTTCCCGTACCGGTTATACCGGAGAAGACGGATTTGAGCTTTACTGCGACGCTGGCGATGCAGCTGCAATTTGGGACCTTCTCCTGGCAACCGGCAAAGACGAGGGTTTGATTCCCTGCGGTCTGGGCGCCAGAGACACTCTCCGTATGGAAGCTGCCATGCCGCTGTACGGTCATGAGATGGACGATACCGTCACTCCGCTTGAGACCGGTCTCGGATTTGCCGTGAAACTGGACAAAGAAGAGTTTATCGGCAAAGAGGGAATGATGGGTGAGCCCCAGAGAACACGTATCGGTCTGAAAGTGACTGGCCGGGGAATTATCCGCGAAGCACAGGCCGTATACAAAGACGGCAATCAGATCGGCAACACCACTTCCGGTACACACTGCCCGTTTATGGGTTATCCTGTTGCCATGGCTCTGGTACAGGCCGGTGTCGTGGAAGTCGGCGATTCTGTCAGTGTTGATGTTCGCGGCAGAATGGTTGAAGCTGAAGTCGTTCCTCTTCCGTTCTACAAAAAGGGAATGCCGCAGCCGGAAAAAACCAAATAATCCCATTTATATAACAAAAAAATCAGGATCAAATGATCCTGATTTTTTTAGTTCTTAAGGCTGTTCATCGGTGCCGGGATACGGCCTCCGCGATGAATAAACTCTTCTGCACTGGATTCTTTCACCGGCAAGACCGGCGCTTCTCCGAACAAGCCGCCTATCGTAACCGTATCTCCAATGCCCTTTCCCGGGGCGGGGATCACCCGAACCGCGGTTGTTTTATTGTTGATCATTCCGATGGCCGCTTCATCCGCAATAATTGCAGAAATGGTTTCCGCCGTTGTATTTCCCGGTACAGCGATCATATCAAGGCCAACAGAACACACGCAGGTCATCGCCTCCAGTTTTTCCAGACTGAGTACTCCTGATCTGGCTGCCGCGATCATGCCTTCATCCTCTGAAACCGGGATGAACGCACCGGACAGTCCGCCCACCTGGCTGGATGCCATGACGCCGCCTTTTTTTACTGCATCATTCAGCAATGCCAGTGCCGCAGTGGTTCCCGGACCGCCGCAGGTCTCGATACCCATTTCCTCCAGGATCCGGGCAACCGAGTCACCTTTGGCCGGTGTTGGAGCCAGCGAAAGGTCAACGATACCGAAGGTTGTGTTAAGTCTGCTGGATGCTTCTCTGGCAACAAGCTGGCCCATCCTGGTTACTTTGAATGCTGTTTTCTTAATGGTTTCCGCAACCTCATCAAACGGCTTTCCCTTGCATTCCTGCAGAGCATGATATACGACGCCTGGACCGGAGACCCCGACATTGATCACCGTTTCCGGTTCCCCAACACCGTGGAAGGCCCCTGCCATGAAGGGATTGTCTTCTACCGCGTTGCAGAAAACAACCAGCTTGGAGCATCCTATGGCGTCTTCCTTTTCGGTCCGGAGTGCAAGTTCCTTAATGCACAGTCCCATCTGGCGAACTGCATCCATATTGATCCCGGCACGGGTAGAACCGACATTGACACTGGAACAGACCCGTTCCGTTTCTGCCAGCGCAGTCGGGATCGATCGGATCAGCCTCCGGTCGCTTTCGGTAAATCCCTTCTGCACCAAAGCAGAGTATCCACCGATATAGTTTACGCCGATCTCCTTTGCCGCACGGTCCATGCTCTGCGCAAGGACTTCATACTCTTCGCTCTTGCAGCTTGCTGCTACGAGGGAGATCGGGGTCACGGAGATGCGTTTGTTTACAATAGGTATTCCAAATTCCCGTTCGATCTCTTCTCCGGTCTTCACCAGATTTTCCGCTTTGCTGCAGATCTTATCATAGATCTTGTTTCCGCAAACCGTTATCTCTTCGCTGGCGCAGTCCTGAAGATTGATACCCATAGTGATCGTTCGAACATCAAGATGCTGCTGGTCGATCATGTGGTTGGTCTGAACGATCTCTTCTCTGTTTAATAAATAGCTCATAGTCCGACCTCAGATCTTATGCATCGAATTGAAGATATCTTCTCTCTGAATCTGAACCGAGAGATGCTTTTCTTTGCCCTTTTCCTTCAGAAGTGCGGAAAGAGCGTCAAAGGTCAGCTCACAGTCGGCGGTGTCCACCAGCATGATCATGGCAAAGTACTCCTGCATCAGCGTCTGGCTGATGTCCAGAATGTTGATGCCATTATCCGCCAGGATCTGGGTCACATACGCAATAATGCCTTTTTGATCTTTTGCAAATACAGAAACAATTGCTTTCAACTAATCTCACCCTTCGCTTTTAGTAAAAAACATTATAAAACACAATGGCTCAAAAGCAAGCCCGATTGACAAGATATTCTCCCTGCACTAAAATTCATTCAAACAGAAAGAAACCGAGGAATATGTGATGAATGTATGTGTCTACGGCGCATCCAGCGCCTCACTGGCAGATGTTTATTATACAGAAGCCGAGAAGCTTGGCCGCCTGCTCGCCCAACGGGGACACCGGTTGGTTTTCGGTGGCGGGAAACACGGCCTTATGGGATCCGTTGCACAGGGTGTGTGGCAGGAGAGGGGAGAGATCCTCGGCATCGCGCCGAAGTTCTTCGATGAACCGGACGTTCTCTTTGAACACTGCACCGATTTCATCTATACAACGACCATGCGGGAAAGGAAACAGCTGATGGAGGATCGTTCGGATGCGGTCATTGTCCTGCCGGGCGGCATCGGGACCTACGAAGAGTTTTTTGAGATCCTGACGTTAAAACAGCTGGGACAGACTTCCCGGGCCATTGCGATTTTGAATACCAATCATTATTACGATCCCATGCTGGCCTTTCTTCAGAACACGGTCGACCAGAAATTCATGTCTTCCAACTGTATGGATCTGTTCTTCATTCACGATGATCCGAAGCAGCTCCTCGATTATATTGACCGGTATGTTCCCGTCTCGGGCAATCTGGATCGTTTGGAGGATTACACCAAATAA
>CAJOQP010000048.1 GCA_905236515.1 uncultured Oscillospiraceae bacterium
CCCTTCAGATCCTCGCGTTCACAACGTTCAAAGCCAAACTGCTCCGGCGTGATCTCATAGGTTTTGTACCATCCGTCATGGAATTCACAGATCTTCGTTGCACAGCTTGTGGAGATCTCGTCCAGCTTGTCCACGCCGTATACCACCATGCCCCGCCGCACTCCGAGCTGTGCCATGACCTGTGCCAGGGGTTGCAGCAGATATTCGTCATACACGCCCAGCACCATATAGGTCGGATTGGCCGGATTGGTCAGCGGTCCCAGGATATTGAAAACGGTACGGATCCCCAGCTCTTTCCGAATGGACCCCACATATTTCATGGACGTGTGGTATTTCTGCGCAAACATAAAACAGATCCCCACTTTTTCAAGCAGTTCCCGGCATTTTTCCGGATCCTGCTGAAGATTCACGCCCAGTGCTTCCAATACGTCTGCCGCACCGGAAGCAGATGAGGCTGCTCTGTTTCCATGCTTGGCTACCTTTACTCCGCCTGCGGCTGCCACCATTGCTGCAGTAGACGAGATATTGAAGCTGTGCGCCCTGTCTCCACCGGTCCCCACGATCTCAAGCACATCAAACGGGGCCTCCACCGGTGTGGCGTGTTCCCTCATTGCCGCCGCGCATCCGGCGATCTCTGCAGAGGTCTCCGCTTTGGCGCTTTTGGTAGAAAGTGCCGCCAGAAATGCGGCATTCTGCGTGGGGCTGGTCTGCCCGCTCATGATCTCATTCATTACGGTATAGGCTTCCTCATAGGTCAGATCCTGTTTATCCACAATTTTTACTATAGCTTCGGCGATCATAATCATTTCTCCTTTATTTCATCACGTTTATTATTCAGAAATCCAAAAAATTCTTCAGCATCCCCGCACCTTCCGGTGTCAGGATGGACTCCGGATGGAACTGCAGGCCGAAGATGGGATATTCCCGGTGCTGCACTGCCATCACTTCATCATCGGCGGTTTTGGCGATGACCTGCAGGCAATCGGGGATGGTCTCTCCGTCCGCTGCAAGGGAGTGGTATCTGCCGATGACCGTATCCCGCGGAAGTCCCCGGAACAGCGGACTGGCTGTATCCAGCGTTGCCATGGACTGTTTGCCGTGCATGAGCTGTTTTGCATAGGTCACCACCGCACCATATGCCATACAGATCGCCTGATGTCCAAGGCACACGCCCAGAGTGGGAACCTCTCTGCACACGGTCCCTGCCGCTTCCACAATGATGCCGGCATCTTCCGGTCTTCCGGGCCCCGGCGACAGGATGATATGGTCGGGTCTCAGATCTCGGATCTCTTCCACTGTCATCTCGTCATTTCGGATCACACGGATGTCCGGCCGGATGGAGCCAACGAGCTGGTACAGGTTGTAGGAAAAACTGTCATAATTATCAATAAGCAGGATCATCTTTCCACCTCCCCGGCTTCTTCCAGTGCCCGCACTACCGCAGCAGCCTTGTTAAGGCATTCCGTATACTCCTTTTCCGGATCAGAATCCGCCACGATGCCGGCTCCGCTTCGAATAAATACTTTCCCGTTTTTCTTATAGGCGATCCGGATGGCGATGCAGGTGTCCAGATTTCCGGTAAAACTCAGATACCCGATGGCACCTCCATAGATTCCCCGTTTATTGTTTTCCAGCTCTCCGATGATCTGACACGCCCGTATCTTCGGTGCTCCGGACAGAGTTCCTGCCGGCAATACTGCGCTTACCGCATCCATGGCATCACGGTCTTCCCGTATCTCGCCCCTCACCGTAGAACCGATGTGCATCACATGGGAATAACGTTCAATGGAATGAAACTTCTCCACTGCTACAGACCCGAACCTGCTGATGCGTCCCAGATCATTTCTTCCCAGATCCACCAGCATATTGTGCTCAGCCAGTTCTTTCTCATCTCCGAGAAGATCCTCCTCCAGCATCCAGTCTTCTTCCTCGGTCTTCCCTCTCGGCCGGGTACCGGCCAGGGGGAACGTGTGGAGCACACCGTTTTCCAGCTTGACCAATGTTTCCGGCGAAGCACCGGCCACTTCCACGTCGGTCCCGGCAAAATAAAACATGTAAGGAGAAGGGTTCAGGGTTCTCAGTATCCGGTAAGTATTCAGAAGGCTTCCTTCAAAAGGCGCCTCCAGCCGGTTGGACAGGACCACCTGAAAGATATCTCCCTCCCGGATGTAATGCTGTGCCCGACGTACCATGTCACAGAACCGTTCCTTCTCAAACAGCGCCTTCACTGCGCCTGTAAGATGTCCGCCCGGTTCACGCTTTCGTGTTCCGTGCATCAGAAGATCTGCCATTTGCGAGAGCTCCATCTTGGCTTTGTTGTAACCTGTTTCCGGATCGCTCAGATCCAAATTGCAGATCAGGATGATCTTCTGCCGGTGGTTGTCAAAGGCGATGACCTTGTCAAAAAGCATCAGATCCACGTCCTTAAAGTGTTCCGTATCCTCTGCTTCTGTTTTCACCGACGGTTCGGAATAGGCCAGATAGTCATAGGAAAAATATCCGACCAGTCCTCCGGTGAAAGATGGCAGATACTCCATTTTCGGACTGCTGTAATCCTTCAGGATCTGCCGGATGTAGGACGCCGGGTCGTCCGTATGAAAATGCAGAGAACCCGCTTGAAACTCTCCGTCCATACAGGTGATCTCCATTTTCGGATCGTATCCGAGAAATGTATACCGCCCCCATTTGGTCCGGTCCTCCACGGATTCCAGCATATAACAGTGGTTGGATACGTTTTTAAGGATTTGCACCACTTCGATTGGCGTTCGGATATCTGCAAGGATCTCACAGCTGACCGGTGCTACACGGTACCGTCCGCTTTCGGAGATCTGCCGGATTTCCTCCAGGCTGGGTCTGAATTGCATCTGTGTCTCCTCCTTCTTTTCGTCGAAGGGCAGTAAAAAAACGTCCCTGACGAAATGTTCATTCCGTCAAGGACGAATAAAATCAATTATCCGCGTTGCCACCTTGATTCACAGTATAACTGCACGCTCAGCGGGATACCATCATATCCCCGACCGTTAACGCCGGTCCCACACGTTGCATATTACGGAGAAAGCCTCCTGCACCCTCTGCGGCCCATTTGATGATCTGTGTTTCATCCGGTCTCAGCGTCCCCGGACTCTCTGTAAAAGCATAATCACCTTTACTTCCGCTTCAACGGTTTAAATTATTAGTTGTGTTATACCACCGGTGTTACAGTTTGTCAAATCTATTCTGGGTTAATTTTCCAGTTCTCTGTTGAGATCTTCCATCGTTCTTTTATACAGAAGCATCGCCAGGATCACGCTGATCACTTCCGTCACAGGTACTGCCGCCCACAGCGCGCCGAGTCGATGGAACACACCCGAGAGCAGTGCAAAGACAGAAACGATCACCACAAACTGACGGAAGATATTCAGGATCAGCGTGTCCATGGGGTGTCTCAGTGCCTGCATGGAAGCGGAAGAAATGATGCTGGCTCCTCCCAGCGGCAGGGAGATGCACATCACGCGCAGCGCGGCGGTGCCCATCGTCATCATCTCTCCGGAGGCGCTGAACAGACGCAGCACGCCGCCCGGTATCAGTTCCAGGATGACTGCTTCCGCCAGCGTCAGGATCAGCACCCAAAGGAATGCGAGTCTGGTAGTCTCATGAATCCTGTCCGAACTCTTTTTCCCGAGATTGTAGGACAGAATGGGGATCATACCATTGTTCATGCCGAAGACCGGCATATACGCAAAGTTCTGTAGTTTGATCCAGATCCCGTATACCGCCGCAGCGGTAGTGCTGTAGGCCAAGAGGATCTGGTTTACCGCGAAGGTGGATGCGGAATTGAGTCCGATAGTGATCATGCTGGGCAGACCGGTCTTCAGGATCTCACCGCATTCCGGTGTCGGCCGCATCCGCCGGATCTCAAAGCGGATGGAACGATTGATCTTCATATTCATCCATCCCGCCATTATGGTAGCCAGGATCTGACCGAGAACAGTCGCTGTCGCAGCACCGGCGATCCCCATTTCCGGAAATGGTCCCAGTCCGAAAATCAGAAGAGGGTCGAACACAATGTTGAATACTGCGCCTGTCGCCTGACAGATCATAGCATGACGGGCATAGCCGGACGCCACCAGCATCTTTTCAAAATACTGACCGAACAGCACTCCGGTACCGAGACACATGACGATGGTCAGATAAACGGTTCCGCCCTGTACGATCTCCGGCACATCTGTCTGCATGCGGTAGAAAGCGGAAGGAAGGAATATGCCGAATATCAGAAAAATCAGTGCAGCGGTCCCGTTCAGGAAGATCCCGGAATTGGCGACCTGATTGGCAGTGCGTTCATCCCCCGATCCCAGATACCGGGGAACAAGAGCTGTAATGCCTGCAGCAATCCCGACTCCGACGGCATTGATGATCTGTTGTACCGGAAAAGCCAGTGACACCGCCGTCAGGGCGTTTTCCGAGAGCATTGCCACGAACATGGAATCGATGATATTGTACATCGCCTGAATGAAGAAGGAGATCATCATGGGAATGGACATGGATGCCAGCAGACGGCCGCACGGCATGGTCCCCAGCTTGTTTTCATGGCGGGGTTCTCCCATATGCTCTCCCTCCTCTTCAAAAGCGTTATTTTCTATTATTATGGCAACTTTTCGCTCTCAGGGCAAGAAAAAAGGCCTGTTCCGGATCCACAAAACGTCTCTTTTCATTCCCTCCCCGATACGGTATAATGACTCCATTCCAACGAAAAGAGAACGGCTTATGGACCACGTTTCACAACAAACGGATACGGAGCTTCTGCTTCAGTGGTACAACGCCCGGCGGCGCATCCTTCCCTGGCGGGAGGATCCCACGCCCTATCATGTGTGGATTTCGGAGATCATGCTGCAGCAGACACGGGTGGATGCCGTGATCCCCTATTACGAGCGTTTTCTGGCCGCACTGCCGGATGTAAAAGCCCTGGCCGAAGCGGATGAGGAAGTCTGCCTGAAATTATGGGAAGGTCTCGGTTATTACAGCCGGGTACGCAACATGCACAAAGCAGCCCGGCAGATCATGGAGGAGTATGACGGACAGATCCCCGGTACCTCCGCCCAGCTTCAGAAGCTGTCCGGGATCGGACGGTATACATCGGAGGCCATTGCCTCCATCGCTTTCGGAGAAGCGGTCCCTTCGGTGGATGGAAACCTTCTTCGGGTCTTTGCCCGGCGTACCGAATACGAAGGAAATATCAAGTCACCCCAGGCATTGAGGGATGCCGAAGCGTTCTATTCTGAACGGATCTCCCCGGACCGGCCCGGAGATTATAATCAGGCGGTCATGGATCTGGGGGCCACCATCTGTCTTCCCAATGGAGAGCCTCTGTGCGAAGAGTGTCCCTGGAACCGTCTCTGTCAGGCACATTCTGCCGGAACGGAATTATGCTATCCCGTGGTTCCGCCGAAAAAAGCCCGTGCGGTCAGTCAGCATACCGCTATTCTTCTCCGGTATGGCGATCTGGTCCTTCTGGAACAGCGTCCGGAGGACGGACTGCTCTCGGGACTTCCCGGTTTTCCCATGCTGGACGGCCATCGGTCGGAAGCGGAACTGGCTTCCGTGATCTCCTCCGCAGGATCCGGGTTTCAGGTCCGGGAACGGAAATCCTACCGCCATATCTTTTCCCACCGGGAATGGGAAATGCAGATAATGGAGATCCTCTGCAGCAGCCGGGAAGAGTTCGATGCTGCCACGGAAATACTGTTTCCACGGATCCGGACGATGACGGCGGATGTTTCCGAGATCTTTAACCGGTATTCCATCCCCACTGCCTTCCGTCCCTGTGTTCAATATCTTCAGAAATGACAAAAGCCTTCCAGGCGGAAGGCTCTTTTGTTTGATCAGAGTTTTCGGATACACGCCCGCAGCAGAGAGGAGAACTTTTCGCTGGCCGCCTTTGCCGCGTCCAGTACTTCTTTCTCACTGAGAGGCTGATCCAGGATCCCCGCTGCCATATTGCTCAGCAGGGTGAATCCCAGCACCTGCATGCCGCAGTGGGAAGCCGCAATGGCTTCCGGAACGGTACTCATACCAGCGGCATCCCCTCCCAGAACGGATGCTGCACGGATCTCTGCCGGAGTCTCGTACTGAGGTCCCGGGAAGAAGAAATAAACACCTTCCCGCAGTTCGATCCCCAGTTCTTCCGCCGCCTGTCGGGCGAGATCCTGAAGTTCACGTGTATAGATATGGGACGAATCCGGGAACCGGCATCCAAACTCCTCGATATTCTCTCCCCGCAGAGGAGAGTCCAGGAAAAACTTGATATGATCGGTAATGAGCATCAGCTCCCCGGCATGCCAGTCACGGTTGATGCACCCGGCAGCATTGGTGAGGATCACTTTCTCGCACCCCAGAAGCCGCAGTACCCGGATAGCCCAGGACACTTCCTGCAGTGAATATCCTTCGTAATAATGAAAACGGCCCTGCATGGCGGCGACGTTCTTTCCCTCCAGTTTTCCAAACACCAGCTGCCCCTTGTGTCCCGGTGCCGTAGAGACGGGGAAATGGGGGATCTCATGATAGGGGACGATCACCGCTTCTTCCACCTCGTCACCGACATATCCCAGACCGCTGCCCAGTACCAGAGCGATCTCCGGACGAAATGAGCCGATCTTTTCCTTTATGAATTCGGCACTCTCCATATATTCGTCTATGGTCGCCATTGTGCGTCCTCCTTATTGATTCATTTTCTGATTCTATTATAATGATCCCCCATCTTTTTTTCCATACCCGGCCATCTTCCCGTTGTGATTTCCGCCTTCAAAGACTATAATGCGAAGTCAGAAAGACAGAAAAAAGCGAGGATTCATCATGTCTCTTTTCAAAAAGCGGTCTTCCGAACCTCCCGCTCCGGTACAGCCGGCCGTGGTGGAGAAGACTTACGGAAGCAAGATGCCTGTGGTGGATGTCAACGTCTGCAACGTCTGCAGAGCCTGCGTCTACCTGTGCAAGAACGAAGTATTCGACAAAAGCTATCACCGAAGCAATCCTGTCGTGATTCGTGAGGATCGGTGCGAAGACGGATGCACACTGTGTGCCGACCGGTGCCGCCCTCATGCCATCTCCTTCGTGGATCGGTAAAAAAGGCGTTCCGAGGTTTACCCCGCCGGAACGCCTTTCTCATACTCTTTTCAGTTGTAGATCAGTTTTCGCATCTCTTCCGTTGCCAGACGGTGTCCACGGATATGAGCCTTGGCAAACCAGTATGCCATCTTTTCCCGGTCCTGTTCAAAAGCATCGGCACAGCGTCCCAGTTCATACATGGCGGTCCGCTCTCCTGCCGCTGCAGCGTCGGCATACATTTTCACAGCCAGATCACCGTCCGGGGGAAGTCCCGTTCCTCCCATATGCAGATCTCCGCACCGTTTCATGGCGTAGGGCTCCTCGTGAGAAGCTGCGATGCGGTATACTTTCCCCGCATTCTCCATGTTGCCGTTTCCTTCATAAATGGCTGCCAGTGACAGTTCCGCCATGGCGTCTTCCTTCAGTGCGTTCTGTGTCAGCTGATAGACAGTATCGTAATCCCGTACCTTGGTGCTCAGCCGAAGGACCAGCATCCCGCAGTCCCGCTGCAGTTCCGTGAAGGATTCCGGCAGCTGTGCAGGGTCCGCCGGGCATCCGGCCGTCTGCCAGAGATCCGACAGGATATCCAGCTGAAAGGCCGCATCTTCATGCCCGTACAGTTTGGCCATCTGGTACCAGTACGCCGCCGGAGCGTAGTACCCCATCTGATGATAGGTGCGTGCCAGTTCCACCTGTGCCTCCGTGCAGGCTTTCTCTGCTGCGGTGCGGACACACCGGAACCACCTCAGATCCCGCGGGCTCTCCAGACTGAAGAGGCTGGAATGGGGAAGTGTCTGTGCCAGGCCCCAGAAGGCCTCTCCGATCTCATATTCCGCCGCAAACTCAAAGTGTTTCCGTGCCTTGCTTATATCGCTGTTGCGGAAGTACTGCCCCAATACCACAGCGGCTTCCGGATAACCATAATCCTCCAGCTCCTGGAGTTCCTCATATCCGCGATCAATGGTCTCGGGATTCATCGTATGAAGGACTGCCTGTCCGTATTTCCGGTCTTCCGCGCTGATGTCAACAATCATCCGTCATTCCTCATCCAACTTGAATTGTGTTTCCTAGCATATCATACATCTCTGCCGGGAAACAGTGTGAATAATCACAAAAAACCCCCTTCCGTCTTTTCAGAGAGATGGAAGAGGGCAAAAAAATACAGGCACGACATCGATGGATATCAGTGTCTGCCCTGTTTCTTCATTTCGTCTTCAGGATCATGTCTCCACGATCGTAGGAAGGTCGGTACGGTATAACTCGTCCACGGACACTCCCAGGACACTGCTGATAGCATTGTAGTCCTCTGACGAAATATGAGCAGCAGCACTGTTGGGATCGGTATTTTCCATCATCAGCACACTGTGGATCCCGGAGCGGCGGTCCAGATCACGCTGGCTCAATCCGCTCTTGATGCGGTAGTATTTCACTGCGTTCATATCATTGGCACCTCCTGTTTCGTATTTCGCACATTTCATTGCGATGGATCGACTTCCATCGATCACCACGGATTATAGCACGTTCCTTCGGTTTGTCAAATTAAACATTTGTGAACAATTATTTTTGTGCATATTGTACTATTTGATTATGCATTCGTATTCACACGGATCTCTTTCTTATTTCATTGCTCTCGCCGATGCTGGCCTGTATGTATTTCTTCCCCGCAATATCTGAGAATCGCAGAGGGCTTTCCTTTTATAAAAAAAAGGACACTGTTATGCATGTTTTTCATGGACAAGTGAATAATAATTTGATATAAATAGAATTTATGAATATTTATTCAAAAGTGTGTGAGATAAGGAGAAGCTTAAAATGAGCAACCAAACGTCCAAAGAACCCCGGCTGCCGAAAGTATGGGAAGCCCTCCTGACCCTGGGCTTTCTCGTTGCCATGCTGGCACTTGGGATCATCGTATTCGGAGTTGATCCTCATGTCCCCATGATCGTGGGTACGGTGGGTGCCGCTCTTATGGCCATGCATCTCGGGTACAACTGGGACCAGATCGAATCCTTCATGGTCAGTGGGATCTCCAAAGCCATGCAGTCCATTATCATTCTGATCATCATCGGCGTGCTCATCGGTGTCTGGCTGGACTCCGGTGTCGTTCCCGCTATGATCTACTACGGACTGCAAGTCCTGAAGCCCTCCATTTTCTTTATCGCCACCGTCCTGATCTGTTCCATCACCTCCCTGGCCACCGGCACTTCCTGGGGCACCATGGGTACCATGGGCGTAGCGCTGATGGGGATCGGCTATGGTCTGGGCATGAATCCCGGAATGACAGCAGGCGCCATCATTTCCGGAGCCTACTTCGGAGATAAGATGTCTCCTCTTTCCGATACCACGAATCTCGCTCCCGCCATGTCCGGAACGGATGTCATGAGCCACGTTAAGTTCATGATCCTTCCCACCTCCGTTGCGTACATTCTTTGTCTCATCGCTTTCGGAGTTCTGGGATCCTCCCAGTATAACGGTGGTGCTGCAGACCTGTCCACCGTACAGACCATTGAGAATTCTCTTCAGGAGATGTTCCATATCAATCCTCTGCTCCTGCTGCCCCCTGTCGTCGTGATCGTGGCCGTAGCCATGAAGATCCCGGCGATCCCCGGGATCACCCTGGGCATCCTTGCCGGAGGTATCGTCGGTGTCATCTTCCAGCCGGACTGCACTCTGGGATCCCTGTTTGATACCGGCATGAACGGTTTCTCCTGCGAGACCGGTGTATACGAGATCGATGAGCTCCTCAACAGCGGCGGTCTGATGAACATGATGTTTTCCGTGTCCATGACCATCATCGCCATGATGTTCGGCGGAATCATGGAAAATACCCATCAGTTGGAGGTGCTGGTAGACCGGATCAAGGGGCTGGCCAAGCGTCCCGCTTCTCTTGTGACGGTCACCGAAGTGACCTGTATCGCCTCCAACGCACTGATGCCGGAGCAGTACATCTCTCTGGTTGTCCCCGGAAGAATGTACGCAGAGGAATACCGCAAACGGGGTCTGAGTCCCACTACGCTCTCCAACGCGCTGGAGAGTTCCGGTACCGTGACCTCCGCCCTGATCCCTTGGAACACCTGCGGTGTCTTCATCTTCAGCACCCTGGGACTCAGTGTCACCCAGTATGGTCCCTGGGCCATCTTCAACTGGCTGATGCCCCTTGTCACCGCGATACTGGCCTATCTCGGGATCACCGTGGCCGATCAGAACGGAGTTCGGCTGTTCCGCAAAAAAGCCGGAAAAACTTCTCATTAAGCTACAAGCAAAAATACGGGAACCGTCTTTCCTTTTGTCAGACGGTTCCCGTTCTGTTTTCTTCATTCATCCAGCAGGTCCAGCATGTCCTGGGGATTCTCCCCCGGCTTGACCTTGCCCAGTGCCTTCATGATGACACCGTGCTCATCGATGAGATATGTGGTTCGTACCGTTCCCATAACGGTCTTGCCATACATGTTCTTCTCTTTCCAAACATCATAGAGCATATGGACTTCCTTATCCGGATCTGCCAGAAGGATATACGGCAGCCCGTATTTCTCTGCAAATTTCCGGTGGGATTCCACGGTGTCCTTGCTGACTCCGATGACTACAGCTCCCCGTTCCATAAACTGGGGATGCCGCTCGGCAAAGGAGCACGCCTGCTTGGTACATCCGGAGGTATTGTCCTTGGGATAGAAATACAGGACGACCTTCTTGCCCTGAAAACTGCTCAGGGTCACATTCTCGCCGTTCTGATCCTGCAGCGTAAAATCCGGTGCCTTGACTCCAACTTCCAGCATCTTTGTTTCCTCCTTACATTTCGCAGGTTTTTTCCGGTCCGTCCTGTTTCCGCAGCCGGTACAGTTTCACGATGGACACCAGTCCGATACAGCAGGTCACCACCTGCGTGATGCCGGACACATAGTCACGGATGGCGAATCCGAAGATCCCCCACAGGACACAGTTAAACAGAAAACTCCATTTGATGGCCATAATATCCTGAAGATAGTAGTTGCACATGGCAAGGATCACCGTCGCGGTGATGGGCAGGAGCCCCAGAAGCCCCAGATTGTTCACGGCCAGTCCGAATATGACCACAAGACAGGAAAAGATCCACATCATCCTCCGGTCATACCGTTCGGTCATCACCAGATAGTTTCGCAGCACCGACAGTGTCAGCGTGCTCAGCTGTGTCCACGCCTCAAAAAAGACGGCGGACACACACAGCGTCAGCGCTTCCAGGATCTGAAAAAGATATGCACTTTTTTTGGTATTGACCCAGCAGCTGAGAATCAGAAAAACCGATGCCAGCATGGAGATCATGTTCCCGATCAAGATCCGGTCCACTGTGATCCATCCTTTCTGCAACAACCCAAATTATACTGTTCCCTCCGTCTAAAAGCAATGGAAGACCGTTGGGAAAAGTACAGCAGGCCCGCCAAAAGACGGGCCTGCTGCGTTTCAAAAGCAAAAAGTAAAAGAGGCTCGGGGGAACGATCCCCCGTTAGAGAGGAAATGCGGTAAGCACAACGGCTGCGGCGCGAAGAAGGAAAAGGGGTAATGTGACAATCGTTTATAGAGGGGGAGGGTACGTCACAACCACTGTACTTAGCCACACGTCAAAGCTTTTCTTTGACACTATAATATATACCACACTTTTTCGGGGTTTGGTAGTATTGTATAAAAAATATCATACGATTTGTGCAATCTAATCATATGACAGAAAGCTTCCTTTCCCAATAGTGGGTAATGTTTCCAAAGAAAGCAAACTCTATCGGGTTATAACGGTTCTCGTCTAACTCCGCTTCTCAAAAAAGGAGCCCGATTCACGGGCTCCTGACATGAATGTTTAGAGATCTGTAACCAGTTCCTCACGGGTCTTTCGTTCCGTATGACGGGGCGACGGCTGCCCGGCCGTATCGTCCGAGGCATATCCCACAGGGAACAGTGCCACCACATCGTATCCGTCCATTTCCGGGAAGAGTTCATGCAGTTTCGGTGCATCGAACCATCCCACCCAGGTGGTGTTGAGACCCAGATCCTGTGCTTCCATCATAATATGTGTCGCAACGATAGAGGCATCCACGTCCGCATAATTCTTTCCGTCGTCTCGGACGTAGGCATCCTCTTCCCTGCATCCCACCGCGATGACCGTCGTGGCGCCATAGATGCAGCGAGTGACCTGATTGACCTTCTCAATGCTCTCCTTGGATGAAAGGACCCACAGATGCACCGGCTGGAAATTCTTCGCCGTCGGGGCGGCCATACCAGCCTGCAGGATCTGCTCCAGTTTCTCCGGCTCTACCAGACGGTTGGAAAACTTACGGCAGGAATACCGCTCTTTTGCCAGTTCCAGAAATGACATATCATCTTCCTCCTTCGTTTTTTTCTCACTTCGCAGCGCAAACAGTGTAATGGCTTCCCCCACACCGTTGTCGGCGTTGGATGCCACCACATAGTCCGCATGATGTTTCAGTACTTCCGATCCGTTGGACATGGCGATGCCAAGGCCGGAACGGGTGATCATATCCAGATCATTCTTTGAGTCCCCGATAGCCATCACTTCATCCCATGTGACGGACTCCTCTTTCAGCAGAAGCTCCATACTGCTTCCCTTGGTCACATCCGGTCCGGTGATCTCCTGATTGTGCTCTCCGCCGCTGGTAACGGACAGGTCCTCGTAGTTTTTCAGGATCTTTTCCGCTTCCTCAAAGTCGAGAACACTCCCGTCCCGTGTGCGGAGGAAACTCACGGAGATCTTCAGGATGTCCATGTTTCTCCGGCGGATGAATCCCGGCAGATCCGGGATAAAGAAGCTGTGCGTACGAATATAATTCCGGATATCGGAAGGCAGCGGCAGCCGGTCCAGCATCTCTTCCCGGTCGCCGAGCCCGTATTCCATCTGCCCGGCAAACACATCCGGATAGACTTCCAGCCTGGACAGTTCCTCGATCAGAGAGGCCGCCTGTTCTGCCGGCATGGTCCTCTGCGCGATGCATTTTCCCTCCGGCATCTTATAGATCGCGGCACCGTTTAACGCCACGACATAGCGGACACCGATCCCGTTCAACTGTTCCTCCGGCACTTCCTCGATGGGTCTTCCGGTGGATATGACGATGATCGTGCCCTGTTTAGCCGCTCTGCGGACTGCTTTTGCGGTAGGCTCATCGATCTGTCCTTTGCGATTGAGCAAAGTTCCATCCAGATCGATGGCGATAAGTTTTATCATATTCTCCTGCATAATAACCTCAGCAATCTCTGCTCCAGTAGTTTTGCCGTCACAGTCTGCTTTTCTTACTTCTGATTTCCGTCTATTTTTTCACATGGACAGAATATCATACTTGCGTCCTGTTCGAAAGAACGAACTTGTTCTTTTTTCCAAAAAAAAGATGTCTCTCCGAAAAAACGGAAAGACATCGTTGTCTTATGATCAGAAAGGAATCTCATCCAGCTCGAAGTCGCCATCGAACAGGCCGTTCAGTTCCGACAGGATCTTCTCCTCCAGCACCGACAGTTTCTCTTCAATCCCTCGAGCCTCTTCTTCTCTGCCCTGGGCATGCCGCAGTGCCTGCTTGGCTCGAAATAGCAGCTCGTTATCCTCCGTGCACTCCGCATCCTCCGGCAGGTGTTCCGACAGAAGCTTTTCCGCACTGTCCCACTGCTGTCCGGGGATGGATGCATACACGCATGCACTGACCGCCGCCGGATCCTCCGGCTCTTCTTTCTGCCAGGCGCAGGCATATTCCCATGCCTCTTCGTGCCGCCCGAGCCGGCCCAACACGATGGCACGCAGCATC
>CAJOQP010000049.1 GCA_905236515.1 uncultured Oscillospiraceae bacterium
GAACAATCTCATGAAAGGACGCACCTCCTTCGTCATTGCCCACCGTCTGTCCACCATCCGCTCGGCAGACAAGATCCTGGTCCTCGATCACGGGGACATTGTGGAGCAGGGCTCTCACGAAGAACTGCTGGCAAAGAACGGTTTCTATGCCGAACTGTACAACAGCCAGTTTGAGGAGACTGCCTGAACGAAAAAATACCGAGGTCAAAGGACCTCGGTATTTTTTCATTCGTTCCAGTTGTTCTCGGCAGGCGGGAATGCCCACTGATTGTTGTTTTTGATGTGCGTGATGTCGTACGGTGTCGTCTGATACAGGAAGTAGTTGATCCAGTTGCTGTAGATCAGATGACCGCAGGATCTCCACCGCACGATGGGCGGTTTCGTGGGATCGTCGCCGGGATAGTAGTTTTTCGGGATCTCGATGGGCTTTCCCTGGGAGGTATCCCGGTCATATTCTTTCTTCAGCGTGTCCCAGTCATATTCCGCATGGCCGAACAGATAGATCTCCCGGCCGTTATCCGTTTTGATGGCATAGATCCCTGCCTCGTCCGAGGAGGCCATGACCGTCAGTTCCGGCACCGCATCCACATCTTCCCGCAGGATCGTGGTGTGGCGAGAATGGGGAATATAGAATTCATCGTCCATACCACGGAACAGGATGTAGTTCTCCCGCTCCACATGATGGGTAAAGACGCCAAACAGTTTCTTGTCCAGCTGGACCTTCTTGATCCCGTAATGGTGATACAGTCCTGCCTGTGCGCCCCAGCACACATAAAGCGTGGAGTGAACATGGACTTTGCTCCAGTCCATCAGTTCCACCAGCTCGTCCCAGTAATCCACTTCCTCAAATTCCAGATGCTCCACCGGAGCTCCGGTGATGATCAGTCCGTCGAAGGTCTGGTCCTTCACATCGTCGAAGGTCTTATAGAAGGACAGCATATGCTCGTGGGAGGTGTTCTTGAACTCACGGTTGCTGGGTGCGATGAGTTCCAGTTCGATCTGGATGGGCGAGTTACCCAGCACGCGGGCAAACTGCGTCTCGGTCTCGATCTTGGTGGGCATCAGGTTCATGATAAGCACACGCAGAGCACGGATATCCTGCGTCATAGCGCGGGTCTCCGTCATGAAGAATATGTTCTCCCGGTTCAGGATCTCTGCGGCCGGCAGATTATTGGGTA
Organism: uncultured Oscillospiraceae bacterium; assembly: GCA_905236515.1. GTDB lineage: Bacteria > Bacillota > Clostridia > Oscillospirales > Oscillospiraceae > UBA2922. The sequence continues at coordinate 1,179 of CAJOQP010000049.1, forward strand.
TTTTAATAGGCATGCCAATCACTCTCCTCAATGAAAAACAACCATGTTCCGGATCTGCGGAAATGGTTGTTGAAAAACTATGTTAGCAACGAGTCGGTCTGCAAATCACGCGTCTGCGCACAGAAATCTCTCCGTGCGGCATCTATTCACGTTTTTTGCAGGCACATTCGCATTGACTCAACCGTCCTTTTTCGTAGTGGAATCATTGTACTATTGCCGATTCTGTTTGTCAAATACCGGAGGACCGGCAGCGGGAGATCCGCTGCCGGTCCAGATCATATCCGTCCTTTTTCCGTCAGGTGGCGGCAGGTTCCGGTTTTTCTTTTGCTTTTTCCTTGGGCTTTTCCTGGATTTTCTCTTCCTTGTCTCCCTTGGGTTTCTTGATCTCTTCCACAATACCGCCCACTTTTGTCTGCATATTCTCCATGAAGACTTCTCTTCCGGTCTTGGCCAGTTTTCCAAAGGCATCGGAAATGACTTTCTGCTTTTTCTTGGAAAGCTTGGTGGACGCTTTGATGATGGCGGAATAGCACTTCACGGGGTTGCTGTTCATCTCGTCGATGGTCATGGCCCCGGAAGCTGCGATGGTATCGAACAGAGAATCCACAAAGATCTTCCGCTCCTTGATATCCAGAGTCCCCAGCCACTGGGTCAGGGTGGTATCCAGCAGTGCGCTGCTGGAGGACAGTTCCGGTGCCCGGACAAACTTGGTCCGTTTCACCCTCCAGGACAGCGGATCGTGCTGCTTAAATCCGTCTTCTGTACTTTTGACAAGGATGTGATTCAGCTGGTTCTCCAGCAGTAGTCCCACAACGGAGGACTCGGGAATGATACTGATGATCTTGTCCTTGGTCTCTTTATAGAAATCGGTGGCCATCACTTCGTCGTGGAATCCGGGACCGTCGTTGGAATAGATCTCCTGGACCTTCTCCTTAACGGCAGGATCACAGAACATTCCTGCATACATGGCAAAGTTGCCGCCTTTGGAGTGCCCTCCCAGACGGATAGGCCGGTCATAGTTTGTGAAATGCTCATTGAGATACTCTGCTGCGCGCTTCTGTCCCGGGGTATCGAACAGGTAGGCCATGTTAAAGTCTTCCTTCCAGCCGATGAGTGTCCCGTCGGTACCACGGAATGCCACGTAGGCGGTTCCGTCTTCCAGTTCAAAAGTGATAGTGGAGAGCTGCTGTTCATTTTTCTGATCGAACTCGTCCACGAACCAGCGCAGTTTCATATTTTTGAAACGGTTCATCTTCATCGCCAGTTTCAGTACCTGGGGAGATTTGTTCCACTCCTCTGCCGATTCTTCCAGTGGATGGTCTTCAAAAAAGGCCTTTCCCACGTCTTTCAGCAGGACGCTTTCCCCGGAATCTGCTCCCGGCATATATTGATTAAACGGTATATACGACAGCTCCGCCAGGATGAGGTTGTCCACCTCATTAAACGGATCTTTCGCCATGGAAAGGTCACCGCGCCAGTCCAGATAATCCAGCATATTTGCCATGACAGTACCTCCTCTTTTTCCGGTACATTGCTTTTACTACCATCTATTTTAGCACATTGATCTTCCTGTAGCACGGAAAAGATGGTTTTTGTTGATGGATTCCGAGCCGGATGTTAGAATGATATAACAATCAGATCAGATCACAATTATCAGGAGGCAAAACCAAATGTCCGAAATCTTAAAGGAACGTTCCGAGCTGGATCCCGCCTTCCAGTGGGATCTCTCCTCACTCTATAAAACCGATGAAGACTGGGAGTCCGCACTCATGACCCTGGAGGATCGGATCCAACAGGCCGCTTCCTATCAGGGGAAGCTGACGGATGCCCCGACGATCCGGGAATTCATGGACCTCGACACACAGCTGGACCGGCTGCTGTCGGACCTGTTCTGCTACGCCAATCTGCGCCGCAGTGAGGACACCCGGGGCGAGACCGCCCAGAGCATGTATGCACGGATCTACAGCAAATACGTTGCTGCCGTCTCCCAGACCGCGTTTGCAGTCCCGGAGATCCTCTCTCTTCCAGCCGGTGAACTGGAAGCCATCGCCGGCGATGACTGCTTGGCGCCCTACCGTTTTCAGATGGATAAGCTCATCCGCCGGAAGGCTCATACCCTGTCCGCGGCGGAGGAGCAGCTGCTGGCACGCTTCGGAGAGGTTTTTGCCGCTCCGGGAGAAATCGCCGACAATCTGCAGGACGCCGACCTTCTTTTCGATCCGGCCATGGACAGCGAGGGGCAGGAGCATGAAGTCACCGGTTCCAACTATATCCTTCTGCAGACCTCAACGGACCGGACACTGCGGAAAAACGCGTTTGAAAGCCTGTATAAAGGATACCGCACCCACATCAACACCTTTGCCGCTTCCTATTCCGGATGTGTGAAAGGGGCCGCTGCCGAAGCCGCAGCCCGCCACTATGAATCCTCCCGGGCCATGTCCATGGACGGTGAGAACATCCCAGCTGAAGTGTATGACAACCTGATCGCCACCGTAAGGCAGTACATGCCCGCCATGTACCAGTATGAACGGCTGCGGAAAAGACTCATGGGGCTTGATGAACTGCATTACTACGATCTGTACGCACCTCTGGCTGAATCCAGCAGCCGGCGGTACACTTATGAAGAAGCCCAGCAGATTGTGCTGGACGCAGTTTCCCCGCTGGGTGAGGAATACGGCGATGTGGTGCGCGGTGCCTTCCGTGACCGCTGGATCGATGTCTATCCCAACCGCGGCAAATCCGGCGGAGCCTTCTCCTCCGGGACTTATGATTCCAATCCCTATATCCTGCTGAACTATACCGGTACGCTGGACAGTGTTTCCACCATAGCTCATGAGATGGGACATTCCCTCCACACCTGGCACTCCAACCGGGCGCAGGAGCCCCAGAACGCCGATTATACCCTCTTCGTGGCTGAGGTCGCTTCCACGGTCAATGAGAACCTCATGATCGAACAGCTTCTTCAGAAGGAATCCGATCCCGCCGAACGCATGGCGCTGCTGGCGCAGTATCTGGAAAACTTCAAGGGAACCGTCTACCGGCAGACCATGTTTGCCGAATTCGAGATGCAGGCCCACCGCATGGCGGAACAGGGAGAAGCTCTCAATCCTGCCGCTCTCAATTCTCTGTATCTCGGTCTGATCCGGGACTATTTTGGCGATGAACTGGTCATTGATGACGAGGTGCAGTACGAATGGGCTCGGATCCCCCACTTCTACCGTCCCTTCTATGTATACAAATACGCAACAGGCTATTCTACCGCCACGGCGCTCTCCGAGGGCATCCGTACCGAGGGAGAACCCGCTGTGAAACGGTACCTGGAGTTTCTGTCCATGGGCGGAAGCCGGTACCCGCTGGACGAACTGAAGCATGCCGGAGTGGATCTCACCACACCGGCTCCTGTCGCTGCCGCACTGGAAAAGTTCCAGCGGCTGCTGGAAGATGCGGAAGAGACCGCCGCAAAGCTTGGAAAATGAAGAACAAAAAATTTAGGGCGATGATCCTGCGGGATCATCGCCCTAACTGCGTTATTTCATGGTTCAGGCTGCAGCTGCAGCATCCTTCTTTGCTTCTCGGTTCCGAAGGAAGAACAGGACACCAAGCGTCAAGGCTACGCCAAGGATGATGGTGACAAACCAGTTCTGAATCAGACCCGCAGCAATATAGGTAACAAAGCATATCGCACCTACCGTAACGGCATATGGGATCTGCGTCGTAACATGGTTCACGTGCAGGCACATGGCGCCGGCGGAGGACATGATGGAGGTATCGGAAATGGGTGAGCAGTGATCTCCGAATACTGCACCGGCAAGACATGCGGAAACGCCGATGATGAACAGAGTGGAGTCCGGCTCAAAGATATAAGTGACGATGGGGATCAGGATACCAAAGGTTCCCCAGGAGGTACCGGTGGAGAAGCTCAGCAGGCAGGCCACCAGGAAGATGATGGCGGGCAGGAAGCTGAAGAGAGATCCTGCTGCCGTGTTCATCACGCTAGCCACGAAGTACTTGCCGCCCAGAAGACCGGTCATGTTCTTCAGGGAAGTGGCAAGGCACAGGATGGTGATGGGAGGTACCATGTTGATGAATCCCTTGGGGATGCAGGCCATGGCATCGCTGAAGCTGATGACTCTGCGGCACAGCAGGTAAATGATGGTGAACAGCAGAGCGATCATGGCGCCCCAGGGCAGTCCCACATAGGCATCGGTGTTTGCGAATGCATCGATGAAGCTGGATCCATCCCAGAATCCGCCGACATAGATCAGGCCGATAACGGAGAATACGATGAGGACGATGATGGGAAGGACCAGATCCAGTACGCGGCCCTTCTCGCTGTAGGGTTCCTGCGCCATCTCTTTGTCCACACGGTCACCGGTGGTATAAAGGTCGCCATGCTCCATGGCGTTCTTCTCATGCAGTTTCATGGGACCGTAGTCAAACTTCATCAGCACGATGGCAACGATAAAGACCAGAGTCAGCAGAGAATAGAAGTTATACGGGATGGCACGAACGAACAGTTCGATACCGTTGCCGCCTTCCACGACGCCGGCGACTGCTGCCGCCCATGAGGAGATGGGAGCGATCATGCAGACGGGAGCTGCCGTGGCATCGATGATGTAGGCAAGCTTTGCTCTGGAGACCTGATGCTCATCGGCAATAGGACGCATGACGCTGCCAACGGTAAGGCAGTTGAAATAGTCGTCAATAAAGATGAC
>CAJOQP010000050.1 GCA_905236515.1 uncultured Oscillospiraceae bacterium
CACGATGCGGCCGTCCTGCAGCACGCAGGCCCGGTCGCAGAAGTTCCGCACCAGCCGGATGTCGTGGCTGATGAACAGAAGGGCCATTTTCATCTCATCTTTCAGTTCCGCCAACATCTGCAGCAGCTGTTCCTGGATGGAAGCGTCCAGGGCACTGGTGATCTCGTCACACAGCAGAAGTTTCGGCCGGATCATCACCGCCCGGGCGATGGCCGCCCGCTGGGACTCTCCGCCGGATACTTCGAAGACATATTTGTCCTTGTAGGACAGAGGAAGCCCCACCAATTCCATGGTCTCGTCCACCAGTTTCTCCTGCTGGACGCGGGACAGGCCGGACCGGTACCGCAGCCCCTCCCGGATCCCGGTACCCAGCTTCATTCTGGGGCTGAAGGAGTTCAGGGGGTTCTGGAAGACCATCTGCATGGTGTTCCTCGCTTCCTTCGGGCAATGGCGGTCCGTCAGGAGGTATCCGTCATAGCGTACGGACCCGCCGGTGGCCGGCGTAAAGCCCGCCACGATGTTGGCGATGGTGGATTTCCCGCTGCCGCTCTCACCGATGAGCCCCATGCACTCCCCTTCCTCAATGGAAAAGGATACGTCCGTCAGGGCATGAAACTCCTCCCCGCTGTTTCCCGCAAAGGTCTTATTCAGATGTTCTACTTCCAGAATAGGCAAAACGATCTCCTCTGTATTCTTCCAGTACTCCGTCTTTCAATACGCCCACACGGTCGGCGAGGGCTTTCGCCACGGCCATGTTGTGGGTCACCAGCAGCACCGACAGTCCGTCGGTGTCCACTACTTCCCGCAGCTGGCGGATGAATTCCGCCTGGCTGGTGACGTCCAGGGCGCTGGTGGGCTCGTCCGCCAGCAGCAGCGTGGCTTTGTTGGACAGTGCCATGGCCACGGCCACCCGCTGGCACATGCCGCCGCTGAGCTGGTGGGGATAGGAATCCCAAACCCGCTCCGGATCGGAGAAATACAGCCGTTCCAGCAGGGCGGTGCCCTTCTTCTTCGCGTCCTTCCGGGAGATCTTCTCATTGACCCGCATCACTTCCGTCATCTGATCGCCGATGGTGAACAGCGGATCGAAGGACCGGTCCGGATGCTGGGTGATGGTGGCCAGCTGACGGCCCAGCACCTGTTTCAGATACGGGGTGTAGGCGCCGTCGCGGAACAGATCCTGTCCCGACAGACGGATGGTGCCGGAAGTGATGGTCCCGTTCCGTCCCAGCATGCCGCTGACGGCGTTGAGGATGGTGGACTTTCCGCTGCCGCTGGGGCCGATGATGCTGTAGATCTCACCGTCTGCAACGGTAAAGGAGACATCCTTTACCGTTGCATTGTCTTCATATCGTATGGATAGATCCCGAACCTCCAGCATGGCTCACGCGTCCAGATCCACGTCGGCGGTGAGGTAGTAGTAGTTGGAGGGGTTGGGGGCATAACCGCTGACGCGGTCGCTGGTGATGTAGGTGTTGGTGCCGTTGCAGAATACGATGAAGCTGTTGTCGTCCAGCAGCATCTGTTCCATCTCGAACACCAGCTCGTTGCGATCGTCCTCGTCAAAGGTCTTTCTCAGTTCGTCCGCCAGTTTGTCCAGCTCCGGATTGGAGTATCCGCCGTAGTTGGTGGAGCCGTCGGTGATGACGTCCTGATCGAAGAAGTAGCTGGCGTTTCCGGTGGGAGTCATGTATTTGCCTTCGATGCTCATATCCCATTCCACGCCCTGATAGGTCTCAAAGGAGTCCAGGTTCTGATAGTTCTGGCTGGTCATCTCGATGCCGATGGATTTGAGATCGGAAGCCAGCACATCCACGAAGTCCTCATTGGCGCTGCCGGAGGTGGCAAGCTTCAGGGAGATCTTCTTGCCGTTCATCTCACGGATGCCGTCGTTGTCGGTGTCTTTGTATCCGGCGTCATCCAGCACCTTGGCTGCCGCGTCCAGATCCTGTTTCTTGATATGGATGTCCAGCTTGGAGTTGTCGCCGTAGGTCATGGTCTTGGGATAGATGCCCCAGTTGGCCAGCTTGGTGCCGCCGGAGATCTTTTCATAGCCTTCCCGGTCGATGGACCAGGCGATGGCCTCGCGGATGGCATCGTCCTTGGCAAAGTCGCTGCCGGCAAAGTTGAAGATGATCTTCTCAGCACGGGAGGTAGGGGAGGACAGGACATGGAATCCGGCGTCCTCGTTGCAGACCTTCACGGAGTTTGCCGTGCCGTCGCAGATATCCAGCTCGCCGTTCTGCATGGCCAGGACCATGGCATCGTCATCGGCGAAGGTGAGCAGGTGTGCTTCGTCCAGCTTTACGTCGCCGCCCCAGTAATCCTCATTGGCCTTCAGGACCATCTCTGTCTCCTGGGTGAATTTGGTGACCACGAAGGGACCGGTGCAGTGGGATTCCTTGGCATAGTCCTCATCCTTCCCCACGTAGTACACGCTCATCAGGGGATCGCAGAGGTTGTACAGGAAGCTGGGATCCGGCTCCGGAGTCACGATGGTCAGTTCCTGACCGTCGGCCTTCATGCTCTTGACCTGCAGGGTGGTCTCCCCGCGCTCGTTCTCCTTCAGGGTGCGCTCGAAGCAGTCCACCACGGACTGGGCGGTCATCTTCTCGCCGTTGGAGAAGTTGACGTCATCCCGCAGGGTGAAGACCCAGGTGACACCGTCTTCCGGTTCCTCCACGTCTTCCACCAGGACGGGCACCGCGTTGTAGGCGTCGTCCAGCTTGAACAGGGTCTCCGTCACGCCGGCGAAGGACAGGAACCATCCGTTCCAGTCCACGGCGGGGTCCAGATTCGTGGCGCCGAACATGCCGGCGGAGGAACCTGCGTACAGTACTTTCTTGTCCGAGGCATCCGATGCCGCGGAATCCGTGCTCTCCGTCGTTCCGCAGGCTACGAGGGCAAAGATCATAACCAGAGCGAGAACGATGGCAATCCAAGACTTTCTCATTGTTTTTCTCCTTGTTGTCAGTAAAGATATGTGAATCGGGGATCCCGGGGAAACGGGATTCCGTTGATTCCTGAATGATGGAACTCAGCGGTGCAGGGTGCCCCGCTTGTCCAGATAGTTCCGTGCGCTGTCGCTGCAGACGTTAAACAGCAGCACCATGAGAAGAAGGGCGATGCCGGGGATGAGGATCAGCTCGGGCTCCGTCTGAAGAAACCTTCTCGATTCGCTCATCATGGCTCCCCACTCCGCCGTGGGACGGGCGCCGCCCAGTCCCAGATAGGAAAGGCCCGCCATGCTCAGCACCACGTTCCCGATATCCAGCGCCGCCGTCACCAGCAGGGGCGGGATCATGTTGGGAAGGATGTAGCGGATCAGGATCCCTAGACGCCCCGCGCCGCACATGCCCGCGGCGCGGACATAGGTCTCATCCTTCAGATTGAGCACCAGGGATCGTGCGTACCGGGTGTAGGTGGTCCAGTAGACGAGGATCATGGCGATCATGCCGTTCCCCTTGCCCGGACCCAGGATGCCGGCGATGGCTACCGCCAGAACGAAGCTGGGGAAGGCCTGGAAGATGGTGGTGATCTTCGTGATCACCGAATCCGTGATCCCTCCGCTGTAGCCGGCGATCATCCCCAGAAGAGAGCCGAAGGTCAAGACCACCGCCACCACGATCATGGCGGCGAAGATGGTCTCCTGCCCTCCCGCGATGATGCGGCAGAAGATGCACCGTCCCACCTGGTCCGTTCCCAGGATATACCCGTCCTGTCCCGCCGGCAGCAGGGCCTGGGACAAGCTGGTGGAATAGGGATCGTGACGCAGGAAATGCGGTGCGATGAGAAGGAACAGCAGCATGGCCGCCAGTGCCGTCAGGGAGAGGAGGAACGTCGTTTTCGTTTTTTTCTTCATTTTTCTTCCTCCCTTCTCAGGACAGCCGCGGATCCAGTTTCCGGTAGATCACGTCCACCAGGAAATTCACCACCAGATACAGAGCCGCCATCCACGCGGCATAGGCCTGGATGAAGGGATAGTCCCGGGCCGTCACGGCGGACACCGCCAGAGAGCCCACGCCCTTGACAGAGAAGATGGATTCCACGATGGCCGCGCCGCCCAGCATGCCGCCGAAGGAGATGCCCAGCAGGGTCACCACCGGGAGCATGCAGTTTTTCAGCACATGCTTCCACAGGATCCGGCTGCGGCTCACTCCCCGGCTGTTCAGGGCATAGACATAGGTGGAGCCCAGCTGTTCCAGCGCGATGGACCGGATCTGCCGCACATACCAGGAGGACAGGGTCACCCCCGTCACCAGAGCCGGCAGGATGTACCCCCGCAGCCCCGGTTCCGCCCGCACGTTGAACAGTCCCCAGCGGATGCAGGCCACGTACAGGACGATAAGGGAGATGAAGAAGGACGGGATGGAGGAAAAGAAATAGGAAAGCAGCCGCATGACCGTGTCCAGGATGCCGTCCGGCCGGTAGGCGCACAGGATCCCCAGGGGCACGGAGATGAGCAGGGTGATGAGCAGAGACAGCACCGTCAGCGTCAGGGTCCTGGGCAGAGCGCTGAGCATCATGTCCGTGATGTTCTCGCTGGTGCGGTAGGAGGTGCCGAAATCCAGCCGGCACACCTGGCGCATCCAGTCCGTATACTGCTGCAGGAAGGGCCGGTCCAGTCCCATCTCCGCCCGGGTCTTTTCCAGCATCTCCTGGGTATAGCCCGTGCCCATGGAGGACAGTTTCACTACGGCCGCATCGTCCGGAGACAGATAGGACAGCAGGAAGGTGATAAAGGTCACTCCGATGATTATGATGAGGGCGGAGAAGAGTTTTCCGCCCCATTTTTTCCACGCATTCTGTTCCATATCCCGGTTCCGATTCTCCTTAAAAACGCAAATAAAATCATCGGCATGTTCAGCCAATGATTTCCTTTTATTTGTTTACATTATAGGAGCCGTTTTTTTCGGCTCACAAGCCCCCAGGGGGGATTTTTCCATTGCATTTTTTCAAAAAAAGTTCCGTAACGAGCAAAACAAGGGTGAAAAACCGTGGATTTGACGCAAAAAAATCCCCCATAGGGGGATGCGCTCAGAGCCGTCATAAGCGCATGGCAGTACTCACAGAACAGGTTCGCCGCCTTGGGAACCGGCAGCATGACAACAGTCTGAAAGGTGTCCGCTTTGAGACATGACCGTGCCGGAGCTGATTTTTTACGAAACCGTCACCGTTTTTTCATCGACAGTGAATCCGAGATACGATACACTGAGATGGAAAGGGGTTGACATAATTTATGATCATCAAAAAGAAATCCATTGCCGCGTTTCTCACCGCTTTGTCCCTGTGCCTCCTTCTTCTGTCCGGCTGCAGCAGCACGGAAGCGAAGGAATGGACACGCACCGGGTATTTTTCCGATGAAAACAACAATTTCCTGACAGTCAATCCCTCGGATGAGGAAGAATACGAAGGGTTCTATGTCGGGCTTATGATCGACGGCGACTCCTTCGGCTGGTATCTCCCCCAGGAGGGCGATTCCCTTCACGGCACCATCCCCGGCGATCAGGATGAGGAGATCACCGTAACGGTATCGGAAGAAGGCGACGACGGTCTTCTGGTGAAAGTGGACGGCGGCGAGACCTATCATTTCCTTCCCACTGCCGATGAGGATACCTCTACGGAGGATGCGGGCTACTACAGCATGGTCACTTCCATGAGCAAGAAGAACGTGGAAGCCTTTGCACGCACCGTCCGCGATGCGTACTTAAACGGTGACTGGGCGGAGATCGCCGAGCTCATCTCCTACCCCATCACCCTTTATCCCGACGTCACCGTCAACAATGCCGACGAGTTTCTGGCCTATACCAGCGACAAGGTAGTGGATGACAGCGACCGCCAGGTCATGGAGGAAGAGACCTGTGAGAACATGTTCGTCAACGGACAGGGCATCTGCATGGGCTCCGGTCAGATCTGGCTGAGCGATGTGGCCACGGATATCAGCACGGAGATGAACATGCACATCATCGCCGTCAGCGGTCTGGTGGAAAAGTGATCCATATCCTCATCAGTCCCATCCGGTCCGTGATCCACGAGATCCCGGATTCCGATGCCTGGTATATCCTCTGTTTTTCCGCAAGGCGGGAACTGGAACCCTCCCCCAATGCCCGGGCCTTCTATTTCCTGGACACTACGGAGGAGAGTAATCCTCACCGCTTCAAGCCCATCCATGCGGAGCTGATCTACGAGTTCTTCCGATCCATCCCGGACGGGGCCGATCTTTTCGTCTGCTGTGACGCCGGTGAATCCCGCAGTGCCGCCATCGCCGCGGCGCTGAAAGTGGCGCAGGGTGAAAGTGACGCGGAGATCTGGAACTCCCCGGAATATCATCCCAATCCGCTGGTATACCGGACCTGCAGGGAGACCTTTTTCGATCCCGGTATCTGATCTTTTTCCCTGTTCCACAACATATGACAAACAAAAAGGAGACCGATGCAGGCAGTTTTGCTGCTTACACCAGTCTCCTTCTGATTTGCCACCGAACACGGCGCTGAGAAAATACCGCAGTGCCGTGATTTTTTCTTTTCTGTCACATCTGATCGTATGCCTTGAGGATCACCGCCATCTGGGCCCGCGTCGCAGTCCCGTCAGGATCCAGAGTGCGCGGATTGAGACCGGTGATGAGCCGGTGTCCCAGTGCCCACTTCATGGCCGGCAGAGCATATTCTTCCACCCTGTCCCCATCCGTATAACCACTGAGCCGTCCCGTCTGGGAGGTATCCTTTCCCACACGCTTGGCATGCTGATACAGGATGGCGATGAACTGCTGACGGGTCACCGCCTGTTCCGGACGGAAGGTGTTGTCCGCGTAACCGGCAGCCAGATGATTCTGGACACACCAGTTCACGGCATCGGTGTACCACTTCCCTTCCGGCACATCCTGGAATCCTGCGGAAGCGGACACTTCCGGTCTTCCCTCCTGTGCATAGAGGATCTGCGCCACCATGCCTCTTGTGACCGTGGCATAGGGTTCGAAGGTATTTTCCCCGGTACCGGTCATGATCTGCCGGGAAGAAACGTATTGCACCGCATCCTCGTACCAGAAACCCTTTTCCACGTCCCGGAAGGAATGCTCCACGGCATGGAGCTTGTCGTAGCTTCTCTGCGCGATCATCTGATACCCCTCATTGGTGGGATGGAGCGCATCCCCGATGGGAACATCCACGGTCTCCACCACTTCGCAGCCATACTGTTTCGCGGTGGAATCGATGAGCAGATTGGCGGGAATGACCACCGTCCCGAGGATCTGACCTATCGTGATCACCGAGTTTCCGGTCACGGACACTCCGCTGACGGGATTCGGCACATGATCCAGGAGGATCTGAGCATTTGGGTTCATCTGACGGAGCAGTTCCACGATCACCGGGAAGTTCTCCGCCATTTCGGCATACCCGGTGGTCATTCGGGAAAGAAACCGGGAGAAGAAGTTCCCCAGCAGTCCCACCGTTTCCAGAATTCCCGTGATCTGTTCCAGTGCGTTCCCGTCCTGTTCTTCCTGAAGGATGAGCATGGTCTGCTGCAGTGCAAGGGTCTCCTCCTGCGTCTCCGCGGAATCCGCCATTTCCAGAAGTGTCTCCTGGAGAGGTGCCGTGAAGAAATCGTTTCCGCCGACTCCCAGTGTGATCAGGTCTGCATTTCGGATATCCTCCGCCATGTCTTCCAGATACAGCTGGTAATTGGAATGGACTCCTTCCCACTGGAAGTACACATCGTTATCGTCGTGAGGGAACGAAGGATCCAGATAATGCCGCAGATCCTTCGTGCGCATCCCGCAGTAGGCCCAGGACCGGTATCCGTCGTCCGGGCGGTTCTGATCCACACGGCCGGCACCGGGGAGGTTCAGCATACGGGCAAGCCGTGTGGCATACCCGGTCTGGGAAGTTCCGAAGACTTCCACCATCTCCGCTTCCCCGTCCTCGTCCAGTTCTCCGGTGGGGATCTTGGGCACTCCGCCGATCTCCGGATCCTCATTGAGTCCCGCGGCGAAACTGTCTCCCAGCGCCACATAGCGTTCGATCCCGAATTCATTATGGTTTTCCGCCAGGGCGGATACGGGAAGCAGGCTTATGATCAGGAGGAAGGAAAGCAGCGCTACCATCCCCCGTTTTCTCGTCATTGTTCTCATGTTTTTCCCCTTTGATCATGTACAATTCTGGAAAAAATTTTGACATCCTCCCATGTCTGAAGACACGGGATTCCATTATTAGTGATGCATTGCATCACGAGGGGCATCACCTCAGTGGAAGAAACTCCTCCCTTTGGTTATAGCCTCTTTCTGTTTACAGAAGATGATTGGGTATCCGGTACTGCAAGCCGTGCCGGACCCTTTCACTTTATCCTGAAGGGTGGATGTCTGCACCCTTTTCATTCTGATGGATCAGAATCCGAAGCAAGCTGGATAG
>CAJOQP010000051.1 GCA_905236515.1 uncultured Oscillospiraceae bacterium
CCGCGGATGCATGGGATGCTGGCATGGCGGCAAGGATCCGGATCATCCCTGTGTTCAGAAGGATGACATGCTGAAGATCTATCCGGAATACCGGGATGCGGACATCGTGGTCCTGGCCTCCCCCCTGTATTACTGGTTCATCTCCGGACAGCTGAAGAAGGCTTTCGACCGCCTCTTCGCCATTGCCGAGTGTGATCCCAACGTACGCAACCCCATCAAGGATTCCGTCCTCATCATGGCGGCGGAAGGTGCCGGATTTGAGGAGAGCGTTCACTGGTATGACCATCTGGAACAGCACATGGGCTGGAAGAGCCTGGGCAAGGTGCTGTGCGGACACGTCACCCAGCCGGGAGATATTGAAGGAAAAGCGGAACTGCAGGAAGCTTACGAGCTGGGCCGTTCCATCACGTGAAAGGAGAACTTATCGATGACACATTTCAGGGATTTCGGCGTACAGCCCTATCTGTTCCCCATGCCCACCTATATGATCGCCACCTACAACGAAGATGACACCGTGGACGCCATGGCCATGGCTTGGGGCGGTATCTGCGCGGAGAACATGGTGGCACTTAATCTGGAAGAGGACCACAAGACCGTGGACAATCTGAAGGCCCGCGGCGCCTTCACCCTGTCCGTTCCCGGTGTGGATACCCTGGTGGAATGCGACTATATGGGCACGGCCAGCGCCAAACAGCATGCGGACAAATTCCAGCGCACCGGACTGCACGCGGAAAAGAGCAGCCGGGTGGACGCTCCCGTGGTACTGGAATGGCCCCTCACCCTGGAATGCAGGGTGGCGGAGATCCAGGAGCAGCCCTACGGCATCCGTGTCCTGGGCGAGATCGTGAACGTCCTGGCGGACGAGAAGATCCTGGACGACGAGGGTAAGATCGACAGCAAAAAGATCCGGCCCTTCCTCTTCGATCAGGTGAAGTTCGACTACTTTGAAGTGGGAGAGATCTGCGGAAAGGCCTGGCATTCCGGTGCTCCCCTCATCAAGAAATAAGTGAAAACGATACAGAAGGAAGATCCATCTTTGCAGATGGGTCTTTTTTTATGTCCTCCATGCCGGATCATTCGAATCAACCAATGAAGCCCGTTTGTTCAATTTTGTGTCATGCCTCCGGTTTTATTCATATCCTGATGCGGTGCGCCTTTCTATAATGGATTTATCGATGTCATGAGAAAGGTTCACCGCGAGGCATCTGTCATTGCCGGCAGATCATGGTATAAGAAAAAAAGGAGACATCACTATGCATGTATTGATTTTAAGCAGCCGATGCACCAAGGAGCAGCGAAACGGTCTCACCGCCCTTCGCGGATATCTGGAGACCCACGGAGATCTCTGTGAGGCGCTGGACTGGTACTCTTTCCTGTCGGATTCGGTTTCCCGGATCAACGCCCGCTCCCGCAAGCTCGTCCGTCACCACATTCAGGAACTGCTCGCCAAAGGTTTTTCCACTCTGGGCAAGTCGGATGAAAAATCTCCGGAAAAGGGCGGTTTTCACAAACTGGTGGATATCTCCGCGAAAGAACTGGCCCGTTTCATCCAGGAAGGCGATTACGAACTGGTCCTCTGTGCGGAGCCCGTCGCCTCCGCACTGCTGGAGCGGGCTTCGAAAGAAGCACCGTTTTCCGCCGTCACCGTGCTGATAGCAACGGAGGACCACCTGCAGCATCATATCGGGCTGGACCATGTCCTGCCGCCGGAGTCGGTGACAAGCGACCAGGCACTGGAGGAGACCCGTGCCGTACTGGAAACCCTCATTAAGGAAAAGCGTTCATCTTCGGTCAAAAACAGTGCTCCCACGGTTCAGAGCAGTCTGCGGCATCAGATCCTGAAAACGCCCAAAGCCGTGTATGAGGCCAGCGGGATCGTGGTAAACGGCCGGCGGATCAAATCGCTTCTGTTCACCACGGATCTTGCCATCATACGCAACTGCGATGCCGACGCCATTTTTGCAGTCTACCCCTTTACACCTCAGCAGGCAATCAGTGAAGCGCTCATCAAGGCGGCTTATGTGCCTGTCTTCTGCGGTGTCGGCGGTGGGACCACCAAAGGGGTCCGGACCGTCGGTCTTGCCAAGGACGCGGAAGGTCAGGGCGCCATGGGTGTCGTTCTGAATGCCCCCATCTCCAACCACAACCTTCGCGCAGTGTCGGCGGCTGTAGACATTCCAGTGGTGATCACCGTGGTCAACGAAGATACCAGCATTGCCCACCGTCTGGAGTCGGGAGCCGCCATCATCAATGTGGCCGGAGGCATCGAGACCCCGACCATCGTACGAAAGATCCGGGCGGAATACCCGGACATCCCCATCATTGCCACCGGCGGAGGAAGTGACGAGAGCATCCGGGCGACCATCCTGGCGGGTGCCAACGCCATTACGATCACACCTCCCAGTTCCAAGGATCTGTTTCAGGTCATGATGAGCAAATATCGTGAGATGTAGAACAAAAGTATTGCCTCCGTCCGGCGGAATTAGCCGGACGGAGGCAATCTCATTTTGTCGATTTCGTCGGATCAGGAACCGCCGAGGTATTTCTGCACGGCGCTGCGGTTGGAGTCCAGATGCGGTACCAGCACATCCAGTTTCTCCTCCCCCTGCTCCTTCATTTCCTGCGTGTAGGAGCCGTCCACGGGAAGAATGTGACTTGATAGTAAGGAAATGATGAGCTATAATTTCCTTGTAATATTTTTTGTTTCACAACTAAAATTTTTACACGAAACCCCGGACTTTTTACAGTCCGGGGCTTCACTTTTTCGTGGAAAAGGAGCCATTGCTTATTGCAACAGCTCTTTTTTTAATGAACTTTCTCGTCATAGATCTTTTTGCCGACAAACAGGCCGCCTGCAAAAATAGTTAAAACACCCACCAGAAGACAAAATTTCTTGAAGCTCATTGCTTTCACCTCCTCCATCTTTTTGAAATCGAATAAAACCATTGGGTTTTATTGGAAATGAATGTCTGTTTGTTCCCATGGCATTTGCGAAGCATTACTTCCAAAATGGCCATAGCAGGAGACACGGGAGAAGACGGGAGCGGTCAGATTGAATCTCTGAATTATGGCAGCCGGTCGGAGATCGATGTTGGAGATAATCATCTTACAGATTTCATCCTCGCTGACATTGCCGGAGCCAAATGTATCAACACGAAGTGACAGAGGCTCTGCAAGACCGATGGCATAGCTCAGCTGGACCTCACACCGATCCGCAAGTTCATTTGCCACAATGTTTTTTGCAAGATACCGTGCCATATATGCTCCGCTGCGATCTACTTTGGAGGCATCTTTGCCGGAAAAAGCACCACCGCCATGTCGAGCGTATCCTCCATAGGTGTCTACCATGAGTTTACGTCCAGTCAGACCGGAATCTGCTGCGGGACCGCCTTCTACGAAACGACCGGTAGGATTAATGAAAAACTGAGTGTCGCCATCAATCATGTTGGAGGGGAGTGCGGGGAAAATAACATGTGTGATGATGTCCTGACGGAGCTGCTTTGTGGGATAGTCTGCAATATGCTGTGCAGAAATAACCACAGCGGAAATCCGCTTGGGAGTCATTCCGTCGTACTCTACCGTGACCTGCGTTTTTCCATCCGGCAGCAGGTTTGGTAGTTCTCCGGTCCGACGAACACGCTCCAAACGCTTTGCAAGGGCGTGAGCAAGCTCGATGGGAAGAGGCATCAGGTGAGAAGTCTGCCTGCATGCATAGCCGAACATGATGCCTTGATCTCCTGCACCGGCATTTAGCTTTTCGTCGGATACTCCATGCCGCACGATCCCACGTGCGATATCTGGTGACTGTAAGTGCAGATCGGTTGTAATGAGACAGTTCTCTGCATCGAAACCGAGACCTGCAGTAGTATACCCAATTTCTGATATCACCTGGCGGGCAAGTTGGTCACAGTCAAGGTCACCGTCGTTCGTCATCTCTCCGAAAATATGCACTTTGTTCGTGTTGGCAGTTACTTCACAGGCCACATGTGCATCCGGATCTTGTCGGAGCGCCTCATCCAGAATGCGATCTGCAATCTGGTCACAAATCTTGTCCGGATGGCCGCAGGTAACTGATTCCGAGGTAAAATACCGGTTCATTACCGTTCTTTCTGCACAAGGTTGTTTCATTCATTATCACCATCCCGTTTTCTTTTTCTGAAAGGAGCGTACTACCAGAAAAAGAACGTTACGACATGCAAAACAAGCGAATTATACCATTTTGGTACGCTTCGATCGATTTGTGCGGTTCGATAGGGTTATTGAGTAATCTCAATTTCGTGTGCGATGAATTCTTCCAGCAGATCCCCGATCTCTTTAGTTGCTTCCTTTACATCGTGGGTCATTCCGCTCCACAGAAAGTGCAGAAAGTAACCGATGATGGAATATCGGCATATGTTGGAGATGGCAATGATTTTCTTCTCCGGCAGCCGGTCGCTTCCGTCCTGAGAACGTATGTAGTCCATTAAGACATCGTCCGTGGCAGAAAAAACAAACTGCTCCATTCGATCCCGTGACAGGGAATCAAACAGGTGATAGACCAGTTTTTTGTGTTCCTGACAAGCGCGGAGCAACCCGTAAACACTGTTTCTCCAGTCTCCCTGGATCTCCGGACTGATGTAATTATAAAACGTCTGATAAAGCCATTGCTCCAACAGATCATAAACATCCTGAAAGTGATAATAGAACGTGTTCCGGCTGATTCCGCATTCCTGGATCAGACCGGACACGGTGATCTTTTCAAATGGCATTCGCTCCAGCATCTCACCAAAAGCCTGAAAGATGGCTTCCTGTGTAAAATTCGACATTCCGTGTCACCTCATTCAAAATACGAAAGGGTTTTGAACTTTTAACTACTTCCTACCACGGGACGGGCATCTTTTCAAGGTTGAAGTGCATTGTTTCCATGGTACAGTTTCGTCCCAATGTGCGAAAATAGTAGAAAATCGCTGATTTATCCATCGAACTACGCCCTGTTTCGGCCTATATTGAAGCAAAAAAACGGAGGCGATTTCATGTCGATTCAAAACACAATCAAACATGATGCCGCAATGGCGGCATGGGACTATATCGGTAAAAACCCGGAGGAGAATATCCCCAAGGTGCTGGATCAGGTGGAAAAACTGGATGTCAACGGTACTCTGAGCCAACATATTGCCGGAATCCGGAGAACGTTCGCGGATCCGGATAACGGGATGAGAAAGCTTGCCCTCAGCTTATGGGAAGATATCGACCCGGAACAGCGTCGGGTGCTGTTTGAAGGACTGGCGGTCAATTCGATGCTCACGTCGGCACCGGTACGTGCAAAGGCCCGTGAAAAGTATCAGTGCAATATCCCATGGGCGATCCTGATGGATCTGACCTCCGCCTGTAATCTGCAGTGCACCGGCTGCTGGGCCGCGGAATACGGTCACTCCCTGAACCTGACTCTGGACGAGCTGGAGGGCATCATTACGCAGGCTGAAGAGCTCGGGACCTATTTCTTCCTGTATTCCGGCGGTGAGCCGCTGATGCGCAAGAAGGATATCATTACCCTCTGTGAACGGCATCCGGAAGCGGTTTTCACGTGCTTCACCAACGGAACGCTCATCGATGAGCAGTTCTGCGAAGACCTGGCGAGAGTGAAGAATTTTGTTCCGGCCATCAGTGTGGAAGGATTTGAGGAGGACACCGATTTTCGACGGGGAGCCGGGACTTTTGCGGCGACCCAGCACGCGATGGAACTGTTGCGCAAACACAAACTGCTATTCGGTATCTCCTGCTGCTACACCCGGCACAATGCGGAGTTTATCGGCAGTGAGGAATACTTTGATGCCATGATCCGGTGGGGAGCAAAGTTCTGTTGGTTTTTCACCTACATGCCGGTGGGAAAAGATGCGGCACCGGAACTGATGGCGTCGGCAGAGCAGCGCGAGATGATGTATCATCAGATCCGCAAGTTCCGAAAAACGAAACCGCTCTTCACGATGGATTTTTGGAACGATGGCGAATACGTAGGCGGATGCATCGCAGCAGGGAAATGCTATATGCACATTAACGCCGGCGGTGACATCGAACCCTGTGCGTTTATGCACTACTCGGATGCCAACATCCGCACCCACACGCTTCTGCAGGCATATCAGAATCCTCTGTTCCAGCAGTATCGCCAGAATCAGCCATTCAATAAAAACATGCTGCGTCCGTGCCCGGTACTGGATAATCCGGGAAGACTAACGGTGATGGTGAAGGAGTCCGGTGCCAAGTCCACGGATATTATGGCACCGGAGGAAGCTGCGGATTATTGCGGAAAATGCGTTCCTGCCGCAAAAGCATGGGCACCTGTCGCAAGAGAGCTCTGGCATGCATGCGGTAAGGATCAGGACCCGGCCGGAGATTCGTAATACTATTAATCTATAACGGGGGATGAAACAGGAACAGTACCGGCGTGAGAGATCGTGTGCCTGTTCCAGACCATGGGAGAGCCCGTCGCTCAGATCTAAACAGATGGATCTGAGCGGCGGGCTCTTTTCAAAATACTATTGCTGATCCACAAATAATGGAATAAGCCGTGTCCTGTCCGAAAGAAGTTTTTTCCACATAGGGTGTTCTTTATTGCCGTTTTGACCATGAAAAAAGAGTTGCAACACTAGAATACAATCTCATAATTCTAATGCAACAGCTCCTTTTTACGTATCGGGTCGGACGAATCAGGAACCGCCGAGGTATTTCTGCACGGCATTGCGGTTGGAGTCCAGATGCGGTACCAGCACATCCAGTTTCTCCTCCCCCTGCTCCTTCACTTCCTGCGTGTAGGAGCCGTCCATGGGGATCCGGTATTCATTGACCTGAGTGATCCCGCGGTTGCGCAGTACGTACAGATATCCCAGCATCTCGGATTCCGTGAGATCGGTCACGAAATATTTGTGGGCCTCCTGCGTCAGACGGATTACCCGGGAGTTGGTGTACCCCATCAGCTTCTGATACATGGTGGAGACCACCTTCCGCTGCCGGGCGGTACGCTCCCAGTCACCGTTTCCGATCTGGCGGGTACGGCAGTAGCACAGCAGCTGTTCATAGTCCAGTTCGTTCCAGCCGTCCTTCAGGCTCCATGTCTTCAGACCGTCTCCGGTGCCGGAGAACGCTTCCCGCAGCTTCTGTCCGTCCCCGTTGAGGTAATTGGCTTCCACATAGTTGAGATCGATGCCCACGGTGCCCAGAAGCTTGAACAGATCCATGAACCGCCAGAAGTCCAGTTCCAGATAGTGGTCGATGTGGATGCCGAAATCCTTCTCGATGGTCTTGGTAAGAAGATCAATGCCTCCGTCCATGTAGGTGGTGTTCAGCAGTCCTTCCTTCCCGTTGGAGAAGGGCACATACAGATCCCGCATGAGGGAGATGATGCTCACCTGATTGGTGGCGGTATTGATACTGAAGACCATCATGCAGTCAGAGCGCATCTGTTTCTTGTCATCCTTCCGCCGGTCCTGGCCGATCAGCAGGATATTCTGGACCTCATTGTCACCGATGATATCCGTCTTCGCGTCCGCGCGGATAAACTGCATGTTCTTTTTCTGCTTCAGGGCATCCTGGGTGGACAGCTTCTCCGCCACGCCTCCCTCGGGAGTGGGCGTCGGTGTCGGTTTGGGGGTATTGAAGTTTTCCGTAAAGGATTCCACCTCATGGGACTCCGCAGTCACTTCCTCTTTGGCACTGCGGCATCCGGTGAGGAGCAGGCTGAGCACCAGCACGATCCCCAGCAGCAGCGCGATTCTTTTCTTTCTCATTAATTCTCCTGTTCTCCAAGGATTGTTTTCTCTATAGTTTAATTGTATTGAGTTCCCGCCCTCATTGCAAGACACATTCCGAAAAATGTCTAAAAATAAGAGACCCGTCCGAAGACGGGTCCTGATGGTATTGTGGATGATCAGTGTTTGTTTTTGCCCCAGAAGGTATTGTATCTGTCCGGGACCCAGACGGGTTTGACATCCTTCACCGCTTCCGCGGCGGTGATGACGGCGTCGTCATTGTCGATGTCGATGATGGTATAGCGGTCGTTGCCCATCCCCAGTTCCTTCATGTAGGTCAGCTGACGCAGGCCGTGACGGGTCTCCACCCGTTCGATAAGGGCCTTGCCGCCGCCTTCCGGCAGGTTGTAGATGATATCCATGCAGGCCTGATCCGCTGCCAGGATATCCAGAGAGGCGATGAATCCCACATCGGGAACCACCACCGGCTCGGCTTCCTTTCCTTCGCAGTCACAGGACACAGACATGTTCCGCATGGTATTGATGTAGCAGACATGGGGTGCGAAATGGTCGATGGTGGCCTTGGTGCTCTCGGTCATGCGCTCCATGAACTCCTCTTCCGCGATGCTCCACATGTTGTCGGAGCCCAGCACGGTGTGGATCTCCTTCTTGCCGATCCGACCGTCGGCACAGCCGATGCCGATGTTCTTGTTGGATCCGCCGAAACCGCCCATGGCATGGCCCTTGAAGTGGGTCAGCGCCAGGAGAGAATCGTAGTTCAGCAGGTTTTTTCCCACATGCATCTCGTCGAACCACTTGCCGTCCTTCACGGGGAGCGTGGCGACACCGTCTTCATCGGTGATGTCCACCGGACAGAAATCCCAGCCGTTGATCTTCAGGCTCTCACGGTGTGCTTCCGTGGTATAGCGGGAGCCTTCGTAGTAGGTGTTGGTCTCCACGATATTGGCATCCGGAAGACGGGAAGCCAGAAGTTCCTTCACCCAGGGTCTTGGGATGATGTTGGGGCCTTCCGCTTCTCCGGTGTGCAGCTTTACCGCCACCTTGCCTTCCAACACGGAGCTGACACGGTCGTATATCTTCTTCAGTCCTTCTTCCGACAGGTCCCGGGTGAAGAATACCACGGATTCCTCACCGGTGCGTTCCTCATAGGGAACATAACGGTCGCCGCCGGTGCCCGGTACGGGAAATTTCATATTCATAATCTTTCTCCTTCTGTGTTTCCAAAATTCAATTAACTACTGTTTTCCCTTCGGCAGTATTATACCCGAGTCCGGCACCGTTAGCCATAGCAAATACTACAGATCCGAAAAAAAGCGCATTTTCCTTGCAATCCCTTCATTTCCGTGATATAGTCCATGCGTGCCGCATTTCCGGCAACGTGAGTTCGTAACCATCCTCACGATAATCAAAACTAAGGAGACAATTGCATGAAAGACAAGAAAGTACTGTTCATGGCCCAGGCGGCCATGATCGCAGCCATCTACGTGGCACTGACCGTGGTGCTGGCGCCCTTCTCCTTCAGCGAGATCCAGGTGCGCGTGGCGGAAGCCCTCACCATCCTGCCGGCTTTCACTCCGGCGGCCGTTCCGGGACTGTTCATCGGATGCCTCATCGGCAACATCGCCGGCGGCGCCGTCCTTCCCGACATCGTCTTCGGTTCCCTTGCCACTCTCATCGGCGCGTTCTTCACCTGGAAACTGAGAAACGCCCATCCCCTGCTGGCACCGGTGCCGCCCATCGTGGCCAACACCCTCATCGTGCCCTTCGTACTGAAGTATGCCTATGAAGTTCCCCTGCCCGTCCCCTTCATGATGCTGACAGTGGGTGCAGGCGAGATCCTCTCCTGCGGCGTACTGGGAATGCTTCTGTACTACGCTCTGCGCTCCCGCAGAGAGCAGATCTTCGGCACAGCTGCCTGAACAATGGAAAGCACCGGCTCCTGCCGGTGTTTTTTTCGGAATAGTACAAAGAAAGGGTCTGTTTCCATGTCCACCCTCCGTACCGTCTTCCGCCGGGAACCGGTCCTGATCATCGCGGCGCTGGCCGCCCTGATCAGCTGTTTTCTCATCCCTCCCGACGATCATTATCTTGAATATATCGACTGGCGCACCCTGGCGCTGCTGTACTGTCTCATGGTGGCGGTCTCCGGACTGCGGCGGGCCCTGCTGTTCACCCACATGGCCCACACCCTGTGCAGCACCGCCTCCAGTGTCCGGGTCATGGGATTTGTACTGGTGGGGCTCTGCTTTTTCTCCTCCATGCTCATGACTAACGACGTGGCCCTCATCACCTTCGTTCCCTTTGCCGTGGCGGTGATGATCCTGGCCGGACGGAAACGGGAACTCATCTGGATCGTTGTCCTGCAGACGGTGGCGGCCAATCTGGGCAGCATGCTCACTCCCATGGGAAATCCCCAGAACCTGTATCTGTACTCCTTCTACGATCTCTCTTTCCGGGACTTTATTTCCGCCACCCTGCCGGTATGGGCTCTTTCGGGAATCCTTCTGATCCTGGCATGCGTTCTGCTGCCCGGCGGGAAGATCACCACGGATCTCGGCGAGGCGCCGGGTCTGGACCGACGCCTGCTGGCGCTGTATCTGGGGATCTTCGGCATCTGTCTGCTGTGTGTCCTGCGCATCCTCTCCTGGCCGGTGATGCTGGCGGCGGTGATCGCCGTCCTGCTCTTTCTGGACCGGAAGACACTTCTGAAGGCGGACTTCATGCTGCTTCTCACCTTTGTAGCATTCTTCGTCTTTTCCGGGAATCTTGCCCGGCTGGACTTTGCCGATACCCTGCTCCGGAAGGTGCTGGAGGGACGGGAATACTGGACGTCTCTTCTCACCAGCCAGGTGATCAGCAACGTTCCGGCGGCCCTTCTGCTGTCGGGATTCACCCGTCAGTCCCACGCGCTGCTGCTGGGCGTGAACGTGGGCGGTCTGGGCACCCCGGTGGCCAGTCTTGCCAGTCTCATCTCCCTGAAGCTCTATTCCCGCTCCTCCGGGGCGGCGACCGGACGGTATCTGCTGGTCTTCACGGCAGTGAATGTCCTCTTTCTGATCCTGCTGTCCGCCGTGGTGTTCCTGGCACAGCCCTGAAGACACAATCCAACAAGTTCGAAGCGTTCG
>CAJOQP010000052.1 GCA_905236515.1 uncultured Oscillospiraceae bacterium
ATGTGCTGTCGATGCTGGCACGCCTCGGAAAGAAAGTGTCCTTTATCGGTAAGGTCGGTAACGACATGTTCGGACATCAGCTGAAACAGGCAGTGATGGAACAGGGAATCGATACAGCTGGATTGAGAATGGATGATGACGTCCATACTACTCTTGCATTTGTCCATACTATGGAAGATGGCGACCGTGATTTTTCCTTTTACCGTAAGCCGGGTGCGGACATCAATCTGATGCCGGAGGAAATCGATGAGGAAAGGATTTGTGACAGCAGAATCTTTCATTTCGGGACATTGTCTCTGACGGATGAACCTGCCCGTTCAGCGACACAGTATGCTCTTTCTGTTGCGGAAAGAGCAGGCTGTATCCGCTCTTTTGATCCGAATCTGCGTCCTCCTTTATGGAAGGATCTTGAAGAGGCAAAAGCACAGGTGGCTTGGGGGCTTGAACACTGTGATGTTCTTAAAATATCCGACAATGAGATTCAGTGGTTTACCGGTGAACAGGATTTTGATGAAGGGATCCGGATTCTTTCTGAAGCCTATCCGCATATCCGAATGATCTGTCTGTCTATGGGAAAGGATGGAAGCAGTGTCTACTACGGTGATGTGAAAGTATTTGAAGAAGCATTTGTGAATCCGGATACCATTGAGACCACAGGAGCAGGGGATACGTTCTGCGCATGCATTCTGAACTATGTACTGGAACATGGCCTGGCTGACCTCACACAGGAACAGCTGGGTGAGATGCTTCGATTTGCCAATGCGGCGGCATCTCTTGTAACAACAAAGAAAGGTGCGCTGCGTGTTATGCCGTCTGTCTCACAGGTGAAAGAATACCTGCAAAACTGGAAAAAATGAGCCATTGTTTTAGTTGTGTTACCACCGCTTCGATAGAAGCGGTGGTTTGTCATTTCAGAGTAAAAATGGGCTTAAAAAGCATAAGAAATATGGAAGTTTCTGCACTGATGCATTTAGTTATTTTTTTCCATGCATGATTACGTACAAATGCGCAACTGCATATTGTTGAAAATGGGGAAAAAAACTTATAAACCAGTCTGAAATGTTGAATCTTTTTAAGTATCATGTTAAATTTTGAACAAGTATGGTTACTTTTTGCAGAGTAATTCAGCGCAAAGTCCAAAAATTGAAAAATGGAGGTAAAAGAGTGAGAAAAAGAATCACACAAATTTTGGCTCTGACCATGATTCTTTCATTAGTGTGTGTTTTCCTCGTTGCATGCGGAAGCTCTTCTGGCTCTGATGCATCCGGCGGTTCCGGAGACGGAATCACGATCTTCAATTCCAAGATGGAGATTCAGGATCAGATGCTTCAGATGGCGGAAAAGTATACTGCTGAAACCGGTGTGCCGGTGGAGGTATACTATTCCAGTGATACCGTTTCTGCACACTTGGCGACACGGTATGCGTCCAATAATCCGTATACCTTGTCCATGGTAGATGCAAAGGATGTTTACTCACTTGCGAAAGACCATGCACTGGATCTCAGTGACCAGCAATGGGTCAATGATACCACGCATGCGATCAGTGTAGACGGAAAGGTTTACGGATTCCCTGTATGTGTTGAGGCGCGAGGTCTGATCTATAATGCCGATGCCATCGAAGCGATCACCGGACAGCCTTTTGTACCGTCTGATTATGCTACACTGGATTCATTCAAAGAGCTGATCGAGACACTTAAGGCCGGCGGCATGAAATCCCCAACCGGTGTGATGAAAGAGGACTGGTCTCTGGCAGCTCACTTCCTTGCACAGGTCTATGAAGAACGGGAAGATCCCGATGCTTTTGTCCGGGCATTGAGTGCAGACACTACGAAACTCATCGATGACGCGAAGTTTAATTCTCTGATGGATACGTTTGATGTTCTGATGAACAACAGTTATTCCAAAGCAAGTGCAATTTCAGCCGAGCGAGAAGTAACCGAACAGAAACTGGCTGAAGGTGAAATTGCGTTCCTGTTTGGCGGTAACTGGGACTGGTCCGTAATCAGTGCCTATGATTACACCGAGCATCTCGGTATGATGCCGGTTCCGCAGAATACGGATGACGGATCCAACGGAAAACTGGTGGGCGGCGGATCGAAGTATTTCTTCATCGATTCCTCTAGCAACACCTCTGATCAGCAGAAGCAGCAGGCGAAGGATTTCCTGAACTGGCTCGTGTATAATCAGGAAGGACAGAGCTTCCTTGTGAATGACTGTGCTCTTGTCCCTGCATTCTCCAATATCACGCTGGCGGTATCAGATCCTCTTGGCGCGTCCGTTAAATCCTTTGTGGACAGCGACGCATTGATTGGAAACTACAATTATCTTCCGGACGATCATTATGCGATCCTCGGCGCACAGTTCCAGAAATATCTGGCAGGCAAGGATGACCGCGAGGGCTTTGCAAAACAGGTCCAGACCTACTGGAAGACAAAGACGCTAACCGCTCATTCATAACGTATAGGAGAGAAATATGGAAAGAAACACAATGTCGTATAAGGCAAGACAGTTCCTTATGTTTGCCGGTCCGGCACTGATTCTCTTTTGTATGGTGATCATCATTCCGTTTGTATATGGTCTGTATCTCACCTTCACAAGCTGGGACGGTGTTTCCGCGACAAAGCCTTTCGTCGGCTTGGCCAACTATGTCTCTGCCTTTAAGGATTATTATTTCTGGTCCTCCATCGGAAGAACTCTCATCTACTCTGCCTTTGCAGTGGTATTTGTCAATATCGTCGCCTTTGTGCTTGCCTACCTGGTAACCAGCGGCGTTAAGGGACAGAACTTCTTCCGTGCAGGCTTCTTTATTCCGAACCTGATCGGCGGTATCGTTCTCGGTTATGTTTGGAAGTTCGTCTTCAACCGTGCATTTGTTGCAGTGGGTGAAGCAATCACCGCAGGTGCGGTGCCATCGCTGCTGTCAACGACAGGTGGGGCAATGTTCTGTCTTATCCTAGTCTCTGTATGGCAGTACGCAGGATACATGATGCTGATTTATGTTGCAGGCTTTATGAGTGTTCCCGACAGCCTCAAGGAAGCCGCAATGATCGACGGATGTACTCCTGGTCAGGCAATGCGAAATGTTACGATCCCCCTGATGAGGAGCTCTTTTGTAACATGCCTGTTCTTGAGCATTACAAGATGCTTTATGGTCTACGATGTCAACCTGTCCTTGACCAAAGGCGAGCCGTTCAACTCCTCTGTACTGGCCGCAATGCATGTCTATAACAAGGCATTCATTTACAAGGATTACGGTACCGGTCAGGCTGAAGCACTGATCCTGTTTATCGTATGTGCCATTATCGGCATCACCCAGGTCTATGTAGGTAAGAAAGGGGAGGTGTCAGCATAATGACTGCAAATGAAAAAGCCGCAAGAAAGAAAAAAATCAATCATGTGATCACTATCATCGTACTGATCCTCCTGTTCCTTCTCTTTATTGCACCTTTTATCCTGGTCGTGATTAATGTATTTAAAGTGAAGGCCGACATTAACATGGATCCTCTGGCGCTGGTCGGTGCTCATGGATTCACATGGCAGAACTTCCCGGAAGCCATGAAGAAAATGGATTTCTGGAATGTGTTTAAAAACTCTGCTGTCATTACCACTTGTGCGACCATCCTTACCATTTTAGTATCTGCCATGGCATCTTTTGTCATCGTCAGAAACGGCAAATGGAAAGCATGCTCCATCCTGTTCGCCTTGATGATCGCATCCATGGTCATTCCGTTCCAGGTTCTCATGGTACCGCTGGTATCCGTATACGGCGGAATCTTCAAGATCCTGAACAGCAGACTGACCCTGATTCTGATGCATACCGGATTCTCGGTATCAATGGCAACGTTCATGTTCCACGGAGCGATCAAAACTAACATTCCGCTGGAACTGGAAGAGGCAGCTCTTATCGACGGCTGTACCCGTTGGCAGACGTTCTGGAAAATCGTTTTCCCGCTTCTCAAGCCGACGATTGCAACCGTGGCCATCATCGATGCAATGGCCTTCTGGAACGACTACCTGCTGCCCAGCCTTGTACTTGGTGAAAAGAATCTTTATACGATTCCAATTGCAACTCAGGCATTCTATGGAACTTATTCCACCGATATCGGTCTGGTCATGGCTGCTCTGTTGCTTGCAATGCTGCCAATCTTGATTTTGTATCTGTTCTTACAGAAATACATCGTTGCCGGTGTAACATCCGGTGCAGTAAAAGGATAAAGGAAATTCAGAAAATATGGACCGCTTCTTCGATGCGAATAATCCGATCATGCGCTTTTTGTCATGGCTCGTGGACCTGGTGATCATCAATATACTGACACTGGTTTGCTCCATTCCTGTTGTGACAGCGGGAGCGTCGTTCACTGCGATGAATTATGTTCTTCTTCATAAAGCCAGAGAGGACGAGAGCTATATTACAAAGATGTTTTTCCATTCCTTTCGGGATAACCTGAAACAGGGAAGCATCTCTGGGCTCATTTATCTTGTCATCGGATTGATCGCCGGAGTGGATCTCTATGTTCTTCATATCTTTGATATGAAAGCAACGACTGTCTTGATGATTATCCTGTCAGTAGCAGTATGTTTCATCTTTGTAACTGCAATCTATGTATTCGGTCTGCTTGCACGTTACGAAAACACTTTGACAGGAACATTTCGAAATGCAGTTCAGCTGACTATTGCGCATCTTCCTGCTACTCTTGCGATGATCGCAATCTGGCTGGTTTGGATCTTTATTCTGTGGTATTTTCCGAAAACTACAGTCCTTCTGTTTCTGTTGTTTGGCTTTTCATTACCAGGCTTTTTGAGTACGCTGCTCTATGATCCTGTTTTTCGCAGGATGGAAAAAACCGAGTAAGCAGACACAGAGAGCGGAGAGGTACCAATGAGCGAAGTGTTAAGGAAAGCAAGAGAATACGAAGAGAAGCATAGAAAGGAACCGCCAGCGGAGATACGTCCGAAGTTCCATTTCACCGCGCCCGTCGGATGGCTGAACGATCCCAATGGTTTTTCCTGGTATCAGGATCGTTATCATCTGTTTTATCAGTATCATCCATACGGTACCAAATGGGGATCCGTTCACTGGGGACACGCTGTGAGCAGTGATCTCATTCAATGGGAACACGTCCCCGCCGCTATGGCACCGGAAGATGATTACGACAGAGACGGATGTTTTTCCGGCAGTGCGATCACTATGAAGGACGGATCTCATCTTCTGATGTATACCGGATTCGTCTATGATGAGTCTGATCCGAAGCATCGGGGTATCCAGACTCAGAACATCGCCATCGGCGACGGAAGTAATTATCGCAAGTGTACCAGCAACCCGGTTTTATCTGTGGATGATATCCCTGGCGGCGGAGATCCCTATGATTTTCGGGATCCAAAAGTATGGATGGATCATGACGGGATTCTGAATGCTGTAATTGCATCCGGCGAAGAAATGAGCGGAGCCAGGATCATCGTTTTCCGCAGTAATGACGGCGTTCACTGGAAGTATTCACATGTTCTTCTTGAGAACCGATATCGATTCGGAAGGATGTGGGAATGTCCGGATTATTTTCCTCTGGATGACGCGGAAGTCATACTTGTGAATGCCATGGATATGGAAGAGGCAAGTCCGGAGTTTCACAGCGGAAATAATGGCTTGTATTTCCTTGGCAGGACAGATCCTGATTCGAAGCGTTTTCTGGAAAGCAGTGTTCATACGCTGGATCATGGAATGGATTTTTATGCCGGCCAGACGATGCTTGCCCCGGATGGCAGACGGATCCTTATCGGCTGGATGCAGAATCCTGGAACGGCGAGTGAGCATGAAACGGTACATTCCTATTTCGGTCAGATGAGCATTCCCCGTGAGCTGCATATTGAAAAAGGCAGACTCCTGCAAATGCCCATCAGGGAACTGGAGTCGTATCGGACCTGCGCAGTGGAACACAGGAATGTAACGCTGTGTTCGGAAAAGAAAAAGCTGGACGGAGTTTCCGGTCGAATCCTAGATATGGAGTTAATCATCCGATGCAGGGATTTCAAGCGACCTTTTAATCATTTCGAGATGAGATTCGCTCAGCACGGAGACCGTTTCGCAGCGTTAACCTTCTCTCCGGTGAGCCGTTCACTGCGTGTCAGCAGACCATTCTCGCCGGAAACGAGCATGAAGCTGAATGAAAGGGAAACGGTTCTGCCGAAATGGGATGGTATGCTGCAGATACGCATGATTCTCGATGAAGGAAGTGCAGAACTCTTCCTGAATGGCGGAGAGACCGTATTTTCAATGACTCTGGAAACAGATCCGAAAGCGGACAATATAACATTTGTCTCAGATGGAGACCTTATCCTTGATGTAAAAACATACAAACTTGATTCTACATTACGTTAAAGGCGATCATATTAATGAATTAATAAAAGGAGATATAGCATGGCAAGTTTATCTTTGAAAAATATACAAAAGATCTATCCCAACGGATATCATGCTGTTACGGATTTCAATCTGGAAGTGGAAGATAAAGAATTTATCATCTTTGTCGGACCCTCTGGATGCGGCAAATCCACAACACTTCGCATGATAGCCGGTTTGGAAGACATCTCTGAGGGCGAGTTCCGCATTGATGGGAAACTCATGAACGATGTGGAGCCCAAGGACCGTGATATCGCAATGGTGTTCCAGAGTTATGCTCTGTATCCCCATATGACGGTATATGATAATATGGCTTTTGCACTGAAGCTGAGAAATGTTCCTAAGGAAGAGATCGATGTTAAAGTGCGGGAAGCGGCCAAGATTCTTGATCTGGAAAAACTGCTCGACAGAAAACCCAGAGCTCTTTCCGGTGGCCAGCGGCAGCGTGTTGCAATGGGACGTGCCATCGTCCGCAGCCCGAAAGTATTCCTCATGGACGAGCCTCTGTCCAACCTGGATGCAAAGCTCCGTGTCCAGATGCGTACAGAGATCTCCAAACTGCATGAGAAACTGGGAACTACCATCATCTACGTCACTCATGACCAGACAGAGGCAATGACTCTGGGAACCAGAATCGTCGTGATGAAAGACGGTATCGTTCAGCAGATCGATACGCCCAACAATCTGTACAATAAACCCTGCAACCTGTTTGTAGCTGGCTTTATCGGATCTCCTCAGATGAACTTCATGGATGCCAAAGTCGGTGTCAATGGAAGTGATGTCACACTGAGAATCGGCGAACAGGATCTGAAGGTTCCCGATGATAAGAAGCAGGCTCTGATCGATGGCGGTTACGATGGAAAGACTGTAGTTCTGGGAATTCGTCCTGAGAACATCACGGATGATGCGGATTTCCTCGCTGCCCATCCTGACAGCATTATCAAATCCAAGATCAATGTATATGAGATGCTTGGGGCGGAAGTGTTCCTGTACTTTGATGTGGAAGGAGCACAGGTCACGGCACGTGTCGATCCCAGCACACCTCTGAAGATGGGATCCGATGCGACATTTGCGCTGGATATGACCAAGATCCATCTGTTTGATAAGGAAACGGAAAAGAACATTCTTTTCGCAGAATAATAATTTGAATACGTTCCGGGATCCTGCTTCAGCAGATCCCGAAACGGACAAGACAAAGAAACTCTCGAATGAAGTCTTAGTGATCATAAGACTTCACTCGAGAGTTTTATTTTTGCAATTGTGTCAGAAGATCAGTAGGCTCCAAGGCTCCGGAAGAGATAGATCCACATGAACATTGTCAGGATGCTTACTGCAGTGGTAGAAACTACGATGGATCCTGCCAGTTCTTCATCTCCGCCCATCTGTTGAGCCATGGTAAATGAGTTGATAGCGGTAGGTGCTGCGTAGATCCCCATCAATGAAACAAAATCGGCGTTCCGGAACCCGAGCAAATAAGCTGCAAACAGAAATACTGCAGGGAATACGATCAGTTTGCCGACATTGACTGTGATAAGCTGCCGGCAGAATCTTTTCATTCCTTTGAAATCAAAGAAAACCCCCAGAAGAAACAGCTGCAGCGGAGCTGCGATATCACCAAGTCCGGAGACCATATGATCCAGAGAATAGGGAAGACGTATCTTCAAAAGAAGAAACAGGATTCCAAGGATAGAGCTGATGATCAGCGGGTTTTTCAGAATAGGGATTACATGATCTTTCAGTGAGGTTTTCGTTCCGTTGAAATGCTCAAGGCATAAGACTGCCAGTACGTTATAGAGCGGTACTATGATCCCGACCATGACACTGACAGCTCCAATGTTTTTTTTACCAAGCAGAGCAATGGCAATAGGAATTCCCATGATCACGTAATTGGAACGAAACAGTCCCTGTATACTAACACTGCGCAGACCGAGTTCCGGCTCGGTAAAGGATATGTAGATCCAGGAAATCAGAAAGACAACAATAACACTGAATACCGCATACGCCATTAAAGAAGGGCGTATGGATGCGTAAATATCGGATGTATAGATACTGTAGAACAGCATGCATGGCAGGAAAACATGGAAACTGACTTTATTGATTTTAAAAACATCGCTGCGATTCATCAGGCCGGTACATTTGATCATATAACCGACCGCCATGATAAGAAACATGGGCATGACCGCATGGGCGGATAAAACAAAATTGTTCATGGGGTTTCTCCGAAATAATCTCTAATTATGAACTGTGCCCAGTATACAATATGAAGAATCATTTTTGAATGCCAATGTATTGCAGAATAGAGAAAAAACATGTAAAATTTTGTTCTGTTGATTGCCGTTTCGATATTCGAAGAGGGGACTGATCGTTCCAATAGGATTGATGGAACGGAACTCCGAGAAATAATTCAGGTGTAGAACATGTCAGATTATATCAGAACCTATACGGGTATCCGTTTTTATCCGATGGATCCAGACCCGGCTCAAATTGAAATTCGGGACATCGCCCACGCATTGCCTATGATCTGCAGAGGAAACGGTCATGTATCCGAATTTTATTCGGTAGGGCAGCATTGCCTGAACTGTTCCCGTGAAGCAGAGCTTTCGGAGCTTTCTGTAAGAGTGCAGCTTGCCTGCCTCCTTCACGATGCCGGCGAATGCTATTTGTCGGATGTTCCAAGACCATTAAAAAAACAACTGCCGTCTTACGCGGAACATGAAGAGAAGATCCTGTCCATGATTTACGAGAAGTATTTAGGTTCGGATCTCACGACTGAAGAGAAAAAGCTCGTCAAGGATATTGATGACAGGATGCTCGCTTATGATCTGAAACTTCTTCTACACGAAGATGCAGGAGAGCTTCCGGTCATCCATATGGAACTGAATTATGTCTTTCCGGGATTTGAAAAGGTGG
Source organism: uncultured Oscillospiraceae bacterium (assembly GCA_905236515.1). Taxonomy (GTDB): domain Bacteria; phylum Bacillota; class Clostridia; order Oscillospirales; family Oscillospiraceae; genus UBA2922. Next base: position 9,302 of record CAJOQP010000052.1, read on the forward strand.
AACGGGATTATCTGGAACGGTTTTATCATCTGGTAAATCGGATAAAAGAGAATTGATGAATCCGTTAGAATAAGTTATAATCTTTAATTAGTTAACTGCACTGCAAATGAGTCTTTCATTTGCAGTTGATATTTGGAGGGAAGAAAATGAATCAAGAAAAACTGCCTGAGATCAAACCGAAGGGTTCGGCACTGATACCATTCCTGGTATTTATTGTCATTTATCTGGGCGTAGGTCTGATCCTGCAAAGTCAGGGCGTTGAGATGGCATTCTATCAGTTCCCATCAGTGGCTGCAATGTTTATTGCTCTGATATTTGCTTTCTTTATGACCAAGGGACCGTTCATTGAAAGATTTAAGATTTTCAGTAGCGGTGCGGCAAAGACAGACATCATCATGATGCTGATGATCTACCTTCTGGCCGGTGCTTTTTCTCAGGTTTCTGCTGTTATGGGCGGCCGCGATGCTACGGTTAACCTGGGACTTTCCGTTGTTCCTGTTCCGTTCCTCGCTGCCGGTATTTTTGTGATCTCCGCATTTATGGGTACCGCCACAGGAACTTCCATGGGAACTGTGGGTGCCATTGTTCCTATCGCGGTCGGAGTCGCGGCAAAGAGCGGCGTATCACTTCCTGTTATTGTTGGCGCCTGCGTCGGCGGTGCCATGTTCGGTGACAACCTTTCCATGATCTCGGATACGACCATCGCTGCCACCACAAGCCAGGGTTGTGAGATGCGGGATAAGTTTAAAATGAACTTCCTGATTGCAGTTCCGGCTGCATTGGTGACGGTAGTGATCCTTCTGATTTTTGGTCGTCCTGAAGCCGTTGCGGACATGGGAGATCTTTCCTTTAATTTCCTGAAAGTCGTTCCGTACCTTGTAGTTCTGATTCTTGCACTGTGCGGGATCAATGTATTCATTGTTCTCTCCGGCGGTATATTCCTTTCTGGTATTATCGGGATGGCCACGGGCAGCATCAATGTGTTTGAATTTGCACAGGCAATCTGGGATGGCTTTACCGGAATGAACGAAGTGTTCTTCCTGACTCTGTTCTGTGCCGGCATGGCGGAGATGATCACTGCCAATGGAGGACTTGCCTGGATCATTCAAAAGCTTAAGAAGATGATGAAGGGACAAAAATCCGCAGAACTCGGTATAGCTGCACTGGTATCCCTTACGGATCTTGCTACCGCAAATAATACCATTGCTATTGTCGTGACTGGAAAAGTCGCTAAGGATATCAGCTCTGAATTTGATGTTGATCCCAGAAAATCAGCATCTCTTCTGGATATCTTTTCCTGTGTTTTCCAGGGCGTGATTCCCTATGGCGCTCAGCTTCTCAGTGCCGCTGCACTTACTAATGCCACTATTGATGGAGCTGGTGTTTCCAGTATGGATTTCGTTCCTTATGTATGGTATGTCTGGGTGCTACTGGTATTTGCGCTGGTGGATATCTTTATTCCGTATGCGGATAAAACCAGAAAAGCAAAGTAATTATCCCATCGTATTAAACGATCTCTCAGCAGAACTGCCGAGAGATCGTTTTTATTTGCTCCAATAAACGTACTTAGTGAAATAAACGGTAAAACAGTCCGGTTTTATAGAAAAAATCATTATGTATGATCAAAGGAATGGGTATTCCACAACGTTTTAAATTATGGTAGTATATAAAACACGCAATTAAATTTGAACGAGTTTTGATAAGTGGGTGATTTGAACATGAATGGTGCACAGGCCATGATCAAATGTCTGGAAGCGGAAGGGATCGATATTATATTCGGATATCCCGGTGTCGCAATCGCTCCGTTCTATGATGCAATGTACGATTCCAGCATCAAACATGTACTGACTCGGCAGGAACAGGCTGCCGGTCATGCAGCCAGCGGATATGCACGTATCTCCAGAAAGCCTGCGGTATGCTGCACGTCCTCCGGCCCTGGTGCTACGAATATTATCACATCGCTGGCAACTGCCTATGCCGACAGTATTCCTGTCATCGTGATTACCGGACAGGTCAACAGTGAACTGTTAGGCCGTGATGTGTTCCAGGAAGCAGACATGCGCGGAGCCACACAGTCCTTTGTGAAATACAGTTATCTGGTCAAGAATGTAGACGACATTCCGAGAATCTTCAAAGAAGCTTTCTTTATTGCCAATACAGGACGTAAAGGACCGGTCCTCATCGATATCCCGGTAGATGTCCAGATGAAGGAGCTTTCCAAGGAATTTAAGTATCCTGATTCCGTGGATATTCGCGGTTATAAGCCCAACACAAAGGGGAATCCCCAGCAGATGGCAAAGGTTATTGCTGCCATCAACAATGCGGAACGCCCACTGATCTGTGCCGGCGGTGGAGTCATCCTCGGAAATGGGGAAAATACGGTTCGGGAATTCTGTGAAAAGTACCAGATCCCGTTGGTCCACACCATGATGGGCATTGGAGTTATGGCCAAGGCACACCCCATGTATTACGGAATGCTTGGAAACAATGGTAAGCCTTATGCCAATAATGCTGTTGCCAACTGCGATCTTCTGATCATCGTTGGAGCACGTGTTGCTGACCGCGCCATTCCGAGACCCAAAAATCTGGAAAAGAAACTGACAGTTATCCATATCGACATCGATACGGCTGAGATCGGAAAAGTCCTAGGACCGACCATTCCGCTGGTGGGGGATGTTAATAACATTTTCCGTACCCTTATCGATTCCGATATTCATGTGGATACCGCTCAGTGGATCCGGGAACTGGAGTCTTTTAAAAAGTCTACAGTGGATCATCGTGTGTGGAGTGATGAACTGGTCAATCCCATGACTCTTGTTCAGACCCTTTCCAATAAAATGGATGATGACGCTATCTATGTTGCCGATGTGGGACAGAATCAGCTCTGGTCAGCAGATAACTATGTCATGAAACATGGCCGTTATATGACCACAGGCGGTATGGGATGCATGGGTTACTCCATTCCCGCAGCAATGGGTGCCAAGTTCTGTGAACCGGACAAACAGGTTGTCGCTGTATGCGGAGACGGCTCGTTCCAGATGTCTATGTATGAACTGGGTACACTGGCAGTGAACAACATCCCGTTGAAAATCCTGGTTATGAAAAACCGTTTTCTCGGGCTTGTTCGGGAGTATCAGCACTATAACTATCAGGACCGCTACTCCGGAGTTCGCCTGCATGATTATCCCTATTATGACAAGATCGCCGAGGCATATGACATGAAGTACTTTGAGGCAAGCGATAATGAAACTATGCCTGGAATTATCGATGAGTTTCTTGCCTGTGAAGGTTCTGCAATCATGGTATGCAACATCGACAGTCAGGATATTACGAAATAAGAACGGAGGTGCTGACATATGAGAGGTATTTTTTCTGTTTTAGTGGAAAACAAGGATGGTGTCTTAAGTCAGATCTCCGGATTGTTCGCACGCAGAGGCTTTAACATTGACAGTCTGGCAGTGGGTGAAACGGAACGACGTGATATTTCCAGTATGACCATCGTGTCCACCGGGGATACACGCACCATTGATCAGATCGAAAAGCAGCTGAACAAGAAAGTGGACGTGATCAAGGTCCGCCGTCTTGATGAGGCGAAATGCATCGAGATGGAGATGATGCTGATCAAAGTCTCCTATAATGCAACGAACCGCTCGTCTTTGATCGAGATCTGCAGTGTCATGGGAGCGAAGATCATGCATGTTTCCAATAAGCATCTTCTGATCGAGATTCATGATTCACCGGAAGTGGTGGAGAATTTCATCAATCTGGTTCGTCCTTTTGGCATCGTTGAAGTACAGAGAACCGGTACTGTTGCCATGAGCAAAAACTGAACTGAAATATAAAATTGCGCCGGCTTCGATGGCAAGCCGGCGCGTTTTCATGCATGAATGCTCTCGTTTTGGGATAATTATCTGTTTGTGTACTTGAATTTTTATTCTGTGTTTTTTATAATAACTTTAACACATAAAATCGGTTAAAAAACCGGATGGAGAGGTATGACTATGAGAAACAAGAAACTGTTAAGCATTCTGTTATGCTTAGCGCTCGTTGTCTCTCTGGCTCCTGCAGTATTTGCAGCTGACAGCGGCAACGTGATCACTGGTACGTATACCTACTGCCCGTCCATGGGTATCATGGGTATTCCGAACCAGACTGGTACATTCACTTACAGTGATGACTATTTCAGTGGCAATGGTTATGATGTGACTAAAGAACTGTCCGTCATCTCCATGAACTTCACACAGGCTTCCTTTGGCAAGCAGGGTGTTGCTCATGAGAATCAGAGCGATAACCAGAGAGAATTCCTTGAGAAATGCGGATTCACCGGTTATCAGTGCAATGATTTCTTCAAGAGCGGAACCACCTTCGATTCCATGGCAGTTGGCGGAGCCAGCAAAAAACTTGCTGACGGAACTACGCTCGTTGCTATCGGTGCCCGCGGACATAACTACTTCAAAGAGTGGGCCGGCGATGTGAGAGCCGGCTTGGACGGCAACTGGGAAGGTTTCCAGCTTGCTGCCGATCAGATTCTTGACTTTGTTAAGACCTACATCAAGGATCAGGGAATCACCGGTACTATCAAGCTGTGGATGATCGGTTACAGCCGTTCTGCCATCTCAGCCAATATTGCCGCCGCAGCCATTGATGACGGCGCAAAAATCGGCAACGTCAAACTTCCTCGCGAGAATATGTATGTTTATACTTATGAGACTCCGGAAGGCGTTGTTGATCCCAACTGCAGAGATGCAAAATACAATAACATCCACAATATCATCAATCCCAACGATCTCGTACCTCATGTTCCTCTGAAGGCCTGGGGATTTGATCGTTACGGTGAGGATCTGTTTGTGCCGCAGGCACACACTGATTCCAATTATCCCGCTCTGAGAGATGCAATGCTCGTTGAACTGAATAAGGTTCCCCTTGGACAGCCGTATCTCCATGATCTTTTCCAGTACCTCTCCTTTGATCTTTCCAAGATGCAGGTAGCTGGCGATAACAAGATCACTCAGGTTGAGTATTACGCAATGCTTGAAGAAGCTCTTGCCAAGGTTATTCCTGACAGACAGACCTTCTATAAATATCAGGACGATCTGATGGAACTCATGGGAACCCTGCTGGGTAATGAGAACTCTCAGTTCCTGGATGCAATCCAGATCTTCATCAACAAGCTGCCCACGGCTGCTACGGTCATCGTATCCGCAGGTCTGGCAGGGGAAGAGCCTCTGGTTGATGTTGTTGCCAACCTCCTGTTTGACAGCCTGAGAGAAGCTGGTGTTGCAAATTACAATTTCGCACAGATTCGTGCAATGCTTTCCAATACTGCTCCGCTGCTGGTCAGCCTGATCACTACCGCTCCGGCAGAAGTAGTTACTCTGCTTGCAAATGTTCTCACCATTCTGACTGCTCATTTCTCTGAGATCGGCATCGCATGGCTGAGAGCTCTGCCTGATGACTATCTGGCGAACCAGTCACACGGAAGCGGCGCTGCTGCTTATGTTGAGCCGTTTACCGATGTTCTGAAATCTGCGTGGTATGCAGACGTTGTGAAGGCTGCTTATGACAAGGGGATCATGGCAGGCACTTCCGCAACCACATTCGAGCCCAACACCACCGTAACCCGCGGTATGGTCGCTCAGATCCTTTACGCTTCTGCATCCAAGCCTGCGGTTGATTTTGACAATCCGTTCAGTGATGTTAAGAAGGGTGAATGGTACTATGATGCTGTCATCTGGGCAAATGCCAATAATGTCGCTGTCGGATTTGACGACGGCACCTTCCGTCCCAATGCTCCCGTAACCCGTGAGCAGCTTGCGGTAATTCTTTGCGCATGCAAAGACGGAAAGCCCACCGGCGATCTGTCCAAATTCAGTGATGCCGGTAAGGTCAGCGTCTGGGCCAAGGACGGCATGTCCTATGCAGTTGGTGCCGGTCTCATTGCAGGCCGCGGCAACAACACGCTTGCTCCTACTGCAACGGCAACCAGAGCTGAAGTAGCTCAGATCATGGTTAATTTCATGAAATAAAGCGAAATATAGCAAAACCTAAAATGAGCCGGGATTTCCCGGCTCATTTTTTTTGAAATGTTCACATGTTTATCATGGTTTTTGTGTTGTGCTGTGGTATTATAAACGCTGTAAAAAACTATGGAGTTGTGAATTGAGTAATCTTGTATTCAGTCTGAATACCACCATGCCTGTGTTCCTGATGATGGTGCTTGGTTTTTTCCTTCATCAGGTCCATATTATCGATGATGGTTTTGCATCTAAACTAAATAAATTCGTATTCAGTATCACGTTGCCGGTGATGCTTTTTCATCAGCTGAGAAGCACTAATTTCGTGGATGCCTGGGATTCGCGTTTCGTGTTGTTCTGTTTTACAGTTACAGCCGTAACCATTGCTTTGGTCTGGTTCTTGTCGTTTGGAATACATTCCTTGCCGGAGCGGGGAGAATTCGTTCAGGCGGCGTATCGAAGCAGTGCGGCGATCCTGGGTATCGCTTATATGCAGAACATGTACGGCGATGCTTCCATGGCTCCGCTGATGATCATCGGAAGTGTTCCTCTGTATAATATCATTGCTGTTGTTGTGTTGACGCTGACAGCGGAAAACGAATTATCTAATGACAGAGATCGGCTGTTCAAAAAAACAGTTTTCAGCATCCTGAAAAATCCGATTATCCTTGGGATCGTGTTTGGTCTGCTTTGGTCGTTATCCGGACTACGGTTTCCTCATATTCTGGATAAGACGCTCCAGGATATCGGAAGTGTTTCGACTCCTCTGGGGCTGCTTGCCATGGGAGCCAGCGTGGAACTGAATAAGGTCCGCGGCTCCATGAAGAATTCTCTTATTGCCGTTTTTATAAAACTGTTCGGATGCTGTATGCTGTTTCTTCCTTTGGCGGTCTGGATGGGGTTCCGTGGTTCCGAACTGATCGCGATCCTCATCATGCTGGGGTCACCAACGACGGTCAGCTGTTATATTATGGCGCGAAATATGGGGCACGAAGGCGTACTTACTTCCAATTCCGTAATTCTCGCGACGGTCTTCAGTTCATTTTCTCTAACTTTATGGATCTGGCTGCTGAGATCCATGGGTTATCTCTGATATGGATTAGTTGCTTACAGGAGGTCCATTTATGTTGCAAATCAAAAATCTCACCAAAAGCTATGGCAATGTGAAAGCAGTGGATGATCTTTCTCTGGAGATCCGACCAGGGGAGATCTGTGGTTTTATCGGTCACAATGGTGCCGGTAAAACAACAACGATCAAATGCATCTGCGGAATCCTTCCTTTTGAAAAAGGAGATATCAAGGTCAATGGCATTTCCGTCCGGGAAGATCCTCTGAAATGCAAAAAAATACTGTCCTATATTCCGGATAATCCGGACATTTATGAGTTCATGACAGGGATCCAGTATCTCAATTTCATTGCGGATATTTACGGAGTGGACAGTTCCGTTCGTCAGGAACGGATCCACCGAATTGCCGATCAGCTGGAACTGACAAAAGATCTGAATCAGTCGGTGGGGGCCTATTCTCACGGAATGAAGCAGAAACTGGTGATCATTTCCGCACTGATCCATGATCCGAAACTGATCATCATGGATGAGCCGTTCGTTGGTCTGGATCCTACTGCATCCTACCAGCTGAAACAGCTGATGCGGGAGCACTGCAATCAGGGCGGTTCCATCTTCTTTTCCACGCATGTACTTGATGTTGCGGAAAAACTGTGCGACCAGGTAGCTATTATCAAAAATGGAAAACTGATCCGTAACGGTACCATGGATGAGGTCAAGGGCGACTCGTCTCTGGAGAGCGTGTTCCTTGAGCTGGAGGAGCAGTAAGATGGTAAAAGCTTTGTTCCGCAAGCAGATGCTGGAAGTGTTTGATGTCATGTTCCGGCACGGCCGCAATCAGAGACAACGTACCTACATAGGTACTGTGATCAGTGTTGTTGCGCTTGTATTTGTTCTTTATATTCTCGGAAGGCTTCTGTATAACATTGCAGATGTAACATGTGAACTGTTTGTGCCCACGGAATACGGATGGTGTTATTTTGCGGTTGTGGGGATTCTGGCTACGGTACTCGGCGTGCTGAGCAGTGTTTTTACAGTTCATTCCACAGTTTATCAGGCGAAAGATAATGAACTGTTGCTGTCGATGCCCATCCCGTCCGGAATGATCCTCGGCATGCGGCTGTTCAGCAGCTATGTAATCTGCTTCGTATTTGAAGCGGTGTCGATCCTTCCGTTTTACCTGGTTTACTGGAAAAATATTCATCCCGGCGCACTGCCGATCCTGCTGGATCTTCTGACACTGATTGTATTTCCGCTTCTTGCTCTGGTGATCAGTTGTGCTCTAGGTTGGGTCCTTGCTCTGCTGAATGCCAAACTGCCGAAGCGGATACGAAATATCATAAACTTTATCATATCCTTTGTATTCGTCGTTTACTTTCTGAATATCTGCATTCAGGCTTCCAGCTATATGCAGATCCTCCAGAATGGAGCGGCAAAGGGGAATCCGGGGATGCTGATCGTAACCTATCCATTTGCATGTATGGGAAAAGCGGCGCTTGGTTCCGTCGGATCGTTCGGTATTCTTGTCCTGATTCTTGTGGTTCTTTCTGCCGTCGTTTATTTACTGCTCGGAAAGAGCTTCCGGAGCCTGTCCGGTGCAAAGAACCAGGGGAGAAGCAGGGCTTATCAGGAAAAGCCTCTTCGGGCTTCGTCTCTCAATGCTGCACTGCTGAAAAAGGAATTCCGTCGCTATCTGAGCAACAGCTCCTATTTTATGAACAGCAGTATCGGGTCTATCCTCTTGCTTCTGAGTTTTGTCCTGATGCTCTGGAATTATGACAAGCTTCAAAACGGTATCGCTCAGCTTCAGATGTTTGACGATACGATTCCATTTGTCATTGGGATCATCGTAATATGCATTATGATCGGGATCAATACGATCTCAGCTTCTTCCATATCCGTGGAGGGAAAGAATCTGTGGCTGATGCGGTCACTGCCGGTGTCGGAGGGAGCTTTTATCAACAGCAAGATCCTTCTACATCTGATCATAACGGTAATCCCGCAGCTCATGTGTTCTGTCGTGCTGGCTGTTCTGGTAAGGAGAGTTTCGGTACAAAGCATCCTTGTCCTGGTGGTTCCGCTGCTGTTTGCAGTGTTTACTTCGGAACTTGGAATGATGCTGAATATTATGTTCCCGAAACTGGACTGGGTCAGTGAGAGCAATGCGGTACGGCGCAACACTTCCACCAGACTTGCAGTACTCATCAGTTGGGCATCGGTTCTTGTGGCGTCGGTTATATACCGTCGTCTCCCGGAAAGTACGGATATCATCGTCTATCTGTATATTTTATCCGGAGTACTTCTGGTATTGATATTCAGTATTTATATCTGGATCCACCGTAAGGGAGAATCCATGATTTCCGTATTATGAAAAAAACCTCCGATCAATTCGATGATATGCTCCCTTTGTGAGCAATGTCATTAAGTTAAGAAGAAAAGTCTAGTTACATGTAATAGTGTAACTAGGCTTTTTCTCATAAAAAAAGGGGGACATATTAA
>CAJOQP010000053.1 GCA_905236515.1 uncultured Oscillospiraceae bacterium
AGTCAATTGGAAGAAAACCTCGTTCGTTATGACAAGGAAATTGAAGAAATTGCTACTCGTGATCGTTATGCAAAAGCAGTCGAAAAACTATGTTGTCTAAAAGGGATTAATACCATTACAGCGCTTTCACTTGTTACTGAAATTGGTGACTTCAACCGTTTTTCTTCAGCAGATAAGTTTGCTGCGTTTCTTGGGCTTGTTCCGGGCGAATATTCCAGTGGAGGATCCATTAACCGAACAGGTATAACAAAACACGGAAACACCTATCTGCGAAGACTAATAACGGAGTCAGCCCAAGGATATTCAAAGGGCACTCCTTATACAAAATCCTGGCGATTGAAAGCAAGGCAGTCTGGTCAAGAGAAAGAGATCGTGGATTATTGTGACCGGGCAAGGATCTATCTTGGGAAAAAATATTTTCGTCTTAAACAAAATGGAAAAAACGGGAACGTTTGTAAAACAGCTGTAGCAAGAGGACTGGCATGCTTTGTTTGGGGTTTAATGACCGATAATATTTCCTGATAGCACTGTCCTATGTTTGCCTGTCAAGGCAAATGATTTTTCTTCATTGATATACACGAATCGGTGCGGTGGCCTGGACAGGCAACCGTCCAGTGCTTGATACTAAAGTAAGGGCCTATGCCCCGACAGTGAAGGAATAGTTCTTGGCATTTGTAAGAGACTAAGATTAAATAGAGAAAGGTTCAGCTATCATAGACCATGACTGTGCTGACACATATACTATGTGATTCACGACTTTAGAATACATGAGCTTCCGGCGAAACCATTAGCCTGTTGGTAACCAATCCACGTATAACAGAATGGCCAATGCCGAGAATCTGTGTGATCTTAGTCTCTGATGAATGCCAAGAACTTTTTAAAACCAGGTGATTCACGTTAAAACACTTGACATGGAGTCACGTCATAACAGTCATGGGTTATTGACTTTTCATTGCCGGGGATGGTGTATCCCGGAAAGTATTTTTCTGCAAAATCCACGGACTGTACCTGAAAGGACTTTCCGTTCAGATAGGAGAGGATCCCGGCATCCGTTTTGAAGTCAAAGACAAGACGGTAGGAGTAGAGAGCCTGCCGTTTTTCGCCGTACTGGCGGTTGATACGTTCGCGGCCGTATTTGCCGTCTCCCAGCAGGGGCCATCCGGCATGGGACATCTGGGCACGGATCTGATGGGTGCGTCCGGTAAGAAGGTGACATTCCACCAGTGACAGTTCCTTTCGGGAAGTGAGGACCCGGTATTCCGTGATGGCGGTCTTTGCACCGGGCTCCGGACGGGACTTGACGAACACCTGATTCTTGGAGGCATCCTTAAACAGGAAGTTCTCCAGACGGCCGGACTCCGGCCTGGGCCTGCCCAGTACCGCACACAGGTAGTACTTTTCGATCTCCCGGTCCGCAATCTTCTCGTTGATGATGCGAAGTGTCTCCGCATTCTTCGCGGCGATGACGATGCCGCCGGTGTTTCGGTCGATTCGGTTGCACAGCGCGGGAGCGAAACTGTTCTCCGCCCGGGGATCCCATTCGCCGCTCTTAACGAGATAGGCCTGGATGTTGGCGATGAGCGTATTGTAATCCCAGGCGCCGGCACTGTGGCAGAGCACACCGGGCTTCTTGTCTGCAAGAAGGATGTTTTCATCCTCATACACCACCGTGAGACGGGGGTTGCCCACCTTCAGGTAGGAGTTCTTCTCCTGGGGTTTCTCAAAGAATTCATCCCGGATATAGAACTGCAGTACATCCCCTTCCCGGACACGGTCATCCCGCTGCGCACGCTTGCCGTTGAGCTTGATGTATTTAGTCCGTATGTACTTTTGAATCAGCGATTCCGGGAGCAGGGGAACGGCTTTTCCCACGAAGCGATCCAGCCGCTGTCCGGCATCGTTTTTCTTCACAATTATTTCTCGCATGGCCCCGATTATACCCTATAAAAATCCTGTTGACAAGCATCGGAACATACTCTATAATGTCAAGGCGACTTGCGAGGTGTATTATGCGTATCGATTTACGAAAAATTGCTGATAATCCCGGTGAAAGCGTCGCTTTTTCCTGCGATCTGGATACGGGAGATCTCGATTTTGACCAAATCACGGCATATGCCGAGAAGCCTCATGCAGAAGGTCAGATCCGAAATACGGCTGGCATCCTGGAGCTCAAAGGGGCGCTGAAGGCACCGATGACGTGCCGGTGCGACCGCTGCGGCGAAGAATTCTCTCATATAAAAGAGATGGACCTGGATGCAGTGATCTCGGAAGACGAGAGCGAACTGGAGAACCCGGATATCTTCCCCATGGAAGACTGCGGTGTTGATGTGGACGACATCGTACGGACTCTGTTTGTCCTTGGTATGGAAACCAAGTTTCTGTGCCGACCGGATTGCAAGGGACTGTGCCCGACCTGCGGCAAGAACTTAAACGAAGGTCCCTGCAACTGCAAAAAAGAAATGGATCCAAGAATGGCTGTGCTTGAGCAGCTTTTGGATAATAAAGAGATCGAATGACAGCTGCTCAAAACAGCTAGGAAACAGGAGGTGTCAACATGGCAGTCCCAAAAGGAAAAGTATCGAGACAGAGACGTGATAAGAGACGTTCTTCCCACTGGAAGCTCACCAAACCGACGTTGGTTAGTTGCCCGAATTGCGGTGCTCTCATCGTACCACATCGTGCCTGCCCGGAATGCGGAAAGTACAACGGCCGTGACGTGATCAACGTTGAAGGGTAATACAAATTGAACGCTTTATGGGGGAAAGGTTGCGGCCTTTCCCCCTTTTCTTCATTTGAGGATTTGCTATGGAGAATGTAATCAAATCCATCGATACAGGAAGCAGGATGCATCATCATGCCTCTCCCGGGGATATGGTGGTCTCCATCAACGGAAATCCCATAAGGGATGTTCTGGACTACAAGTTCTACTCTTATGACCGGCGTCTCACCATCGTGCTCCGTTCTCCGGAAGGGAAGGAGCGGACGGTGAAGATCCGTAAGAACGAGGGTGAGGATCTGGGACTGAACTTTGAGACGTACCTGATGGACCGGCCCCGATCCTGCGCCAACAACTGTGTCTTCTGTTTTATCGATCAGCTGCCCAAAGGGATGCGGAAGACCATGTATTTCAAGGACGATGATGCCCGGCTGAGTTTCCTGCTGGGAAACTATGTGACGCTGACGAATTTCTCTCCCCGGGAAGTGCAGCGGATCATGGACCTGCGTATCAGCCCCATCAATGTTTCCGTCCATGCCACCGACCCGGAACTGCGCACGAAAATGCTGCGGAATCCCCGGGCGGGAGAGAGCCTGGAGATCATGAAGAGGTTTGCCGATGCCGGGATCACCATGAACTGTCAGATCGTATGCTGCCCTGGACTCAATGACGGAGAGCAGCTGGACCGCAGTATGCGGGATCTGGCGGAAATGTGGCCAAGCGTCCATTCCGTGTCCATCGTTCCGGTGGGCCTGACGAGATTCCGGGAGGGGCTGTATCCCCTGGAGAAGTTCACTCCGGAACACTCTCTGGAGACGATCCGGCAGGTGACCCGATTCGGCGACGAGTGCCTGGAGAAATACGGAAGCCGGATCTTCTGGTGCGGCGACGAGATGTATCTCCGAGCCGGACTGGAACTGCCTCCGGATGAGTTCTACGAAGAATATACCCAGCTGGAAAACGGCATCGGGATGCTCCGGCTCATGGAGACGGAATTCCGCTCAGCACTGGACCTGGCAGAGGAGGCGGACGGTGTTCCGTTTTCCGTTGCAACCGGCGCCGCGGCGGCACCTCTGATGAGGAAACTGCTGAAGATGGCGAAGGACCGGTTCCCCGGGATCCGGGGAGAAGTGTATGAGGTCCGCAACGACTTCTTCGGCCATGACATCACGGTGGCCGGACTCACCACCGGCGGAGACCTCATCGGACAGATGAAAGACCGGGATCTGGGAGAACGTCTGTTTATTTCCAAGACCATGCTGCGGCAGGACGAGATGGACTTTCTCGACGATATTACGCTGGAGGAGGCCTCCCGGCGTCTGGGTGTGCCCATCTATCCGGTGGGTGAAGACGGCTTTGAATTATGCGATGCCTTCACCGGCATCCTTCCGGAAGTGAAGATTCCGAAACGAAACAACGAAGAGACCGAGTATTATCGATATAATCAGAACTGATCTGCCGGGAGGCAGCATCATTTAGAAAGAGGGAAACTATGTCTACTAAGCCATTGGTGGCCATCGTGGGTCGACCCAACGTGGGAAAATCCATGCTCTTCAACAAACTCGTGGGAAAACGTCTGTCCATCGTGGAAGATACCCCGGGCGTCACCCGTGACCGTCTTTATGCGGAAGCGGACTGGTGCGGCCGGACGTTTGACGTGGTGGATACCGGCGGCATCGAGCCTCGCACGGACAGCGAGCTTCTGGCATTCATGCGGGAGCAGGCCATGATCGCCATCGAATCAGCCACTGTGATCATTCTGGTAACGGATATCCGTACCGGTGTCACCGCCGAAGACAAGGAAGTGGCGACAATGCTCAAACGGTCACGGAAACCGGTGGTCCTGGCAGTGAACAAAGCCGATTCCACCGGCGCAGTGGATCCCACCGTCTATGAATTCTATGAACTGGGGCTGGGCGATCCCATCGCCATCTCTGCAGTCCACGGACACGGTACGGACGAACTGCTGGATGCCTGCCTGGAACAGTTCCCGGAGGAAACGGAAGAGGACGAGGAAGACGATACCATCAAGGTAGCGGTGATCGGAAAGCCCAATGTGGGAAAATCCTCCCTCATCAATCTGATCCTCGGAGAAAAGCGCGTCATCGTTTCGGATGTGGCGGGAACCACCCGTGATGCGGTGGATACTCCGGTGGAGAATCAGTACGGCAAGTATGTCTTTATCGATACCGCCGGGATCCGGCGGAAATCCAAGGTGGAAGAGCGGGTGGAGAAATTCTCCGTCATGCGCGCCCATCTGGCCATTGAACGGGCGGACGTCTGTGTGATCATGATCGATGCCCGGGAAGGTGTAACTGAGCAGGACACGAAGATCGCGGGACTTGCCCATGAAGCGGGAAAAGCCTGCATCGTTGTGGCCAATAAATGGGACCTGGTCGAGAAGAACACCGGCACCATGGAAAAGGAACGAAAGAAGATCATGGCGGACCTGAGCTTTATGAGCTATGCTCCCATCCTCTTCATTTCCGCTATGACCGGACAGCGGGTGGACCGGCTCTTTGAGCTGATCAACTTCGTTTACGATCAGAACTCCATGCGTATCAAGACCGGTATGCTCAACGAGGTACTGGCAGATGCGACGGCACGTGTGCAGCCTCCTTCCGACAAAGGACGGAGACTGAAAATCTACTACATGACACAAACCGGTATCCGTCCACCGAATTTTGTGGTATTCTGCAATCGAAAAGATCTGTTCCATTTCTCCTACCAGAGATATATCGAGAATCAGATCCGTGCCACATTCGGACTGGAGGGAACTCCCATCCGGCTGGTCATCCGTCAGAAAGGGGATAAGACACCGTGAATGCACTGCTGTTGTCCATCACTGCCATCATCTGCTATGTCAGCGGATGTGTGGATACTCCGGAACTGTGCTGCCAGTGGTTCCTGCATAAAAACTTAAGAGCCTACGGCAGAGGACAGAGCCGGTTTCAGGTTCTGTATCAGGAGGAAGGCATTCCCGGCCTGCTGAAAGTCTATCTGCTGGATGTGGTGAAGATCTTTCTTACCGTTCTCATCGGCGGATGGATCCTGGGAATCCACGATCATGCCGCCACCGGCAAGGTGTTTGCCCTGTTCTGTCTGGAAATGGGCCGGATGTATCCCGTGAACCGTCACTGCGTCGGATCCATGGGGATCAAGGAGCTTCTCATTGGCATGGTGGCCGCGGATTCCGTGACCGGTATCCTGGTCCTTCTGTTCTTTGTAGCCGGCGCGTATTTTACCCGCTACCTGTCTCTGGCAGGCCTCATTGCCGCACTGGGCGGCATTCTGGGAGGTTTCATATTCATCAAGGCACCGATGGGAGCGCCCTTGATGATCATCATCTTTGTGCTGATGTGCTTCCGGCATCTCAATCATATTGTGCGTATCATCCAGCATAAGGAACCGCAGCTGAGCCGGAAGACGGAACTCAGCTACAAATTCGATGAAGATTTCTAAATAAACCGAAAAAGACCACCTCTTTTTCAATGGAAAAAGAGGTGTTTTTTTGTGCCTGTATCAAATTCTACAGCTTTTAAAGAGGTGGCAGTGTATAAATGGTATAGGGAAAAAGTACAACACAGGGAGGAATATCTCATGATTGAGCTACGAGATGTATGCTTCTCCGCCGAATCCGCCGGCGTGAAGAAGGACATCCTTCAGAACATTAATTTAAAGATCGACGAACGGTTCGTGTGCCTGACCGGCCCCAATGGCAGCGGCAAATCCACGCTGGCACGTATCATTGCCGGCATTGTAAAGCCCACATCCGGTCAGATCCTTTTTAACGGACAGGATATAACGAATCTCACCATCACCGAACGTGCAAAACTGGGTATCAGCTTCGCGTTCCAGCAGCCGGTCCGCTTCAAGGGCATCACCGTGAAGGATCTGGTCACTCTGGCGGCAGGTAAGAAACTGACTACGGCTGAGTGCTGCCAGTATCTGTCGGAAGTTGGACTGTGCGCACAGGACTACATCAATCGTGAAGTGGATGACAGCCTCTCCGGCGGC
>CAJOQP010000054.1 GCA_905236515.1 uncultured Oscillospiraceae bacterium
GGGCCTCCCATACATATTTTCCCGCCTTGATTGTGGACAGTACCATCTTCACGGGAAGAGGAAGGAAGATCTTTCTCAGGCCACGGGGAACGACTTTCATTACCAGTTTGTCCTGATATTCCGCATTGATGATTCGTCCGGTATTCACCGGGACCAGGTGATTTTCCTCGTATTCCTCAAAATCGAAATGACTGAAGGCATCGATCAGATCTTCACGGCACTGGGCGCCTTCAAAATTCACGGACACGTTTCCGCTGCGGAAGAACACCTTGACCCGGGTCACTCCCGGGATCTCCAGAAGCCGGTGTTCGATGAGATCCGCCTGACGGAAGGACATCTCCTTGGTCTTCTGAACGAGATGGACCCTCATGCGTCCCCGTGTCTCTCTAACGATCAAACATTTCATAATTTCAACCTTCTTATTTGGTTCGTTTGTTGCTGCAAGGAAGAAAGCCGCCCATCGGCGGCTTTCCGGTCGGATGTCACCATCCGTATCGATCTGTTATGCTTTTGCCTTCTTGGCCGTAGCTTTCTTGGCACTGCGGGAAGTGCGGTCCTCAATGACCTTGGCATCCTCGGCCGCATACTTCTCGTTGAGAGCAACTGCCTCGTAGTAGGCATCCTCGGCGATCTCCTGAACCTCATTGGCACAGTCGAGTACATAATCCTTGCTGCGCAGACCGAAGGCCATCAGCCAGGCATATACTTTGCGGGCATCATGGCTTTTCAGCATTTCCAGTCCTGCAGTTCCGATGAGAAAACCGCCTGCCCAACGTCCTAAATGATTCCAACTCCACATGGTAATATCCTCCATCTTTTAATATATGGTTTCGACAGACCGGATCCCATGCGATGGCGGTCCTGCGTATGCTTTGCTGCCGCAACTTTCTTTTGCTGGTCTCATTATAGGCTTCTCTCGGAAGTGCTCTCTACCCCGCTTGGACCAAAATGAATCATCGAATTGTATTAGCTTCTCCTACTTCTGTTAGTTTCTGCCCTCCCTTCCTAACAGGGTGAGTTTTGTCGTTTTGGAGGCTTTTGTCCGGCTTTTTTCTTCGTTTGAGGGGATATTTCCGCCTAATTGCATTAGCCGGGCACAACGAAATGATCCATTCGGACAACTTATATGGCAAAGCACCGTGCCGGAACATCCGTTCCGAACACGGTGCTTTCCTTTCTTAAATCAGGTTGGGATGGAATAGCTTCCGCTTTTCTTCAGTTTCTTCCGCTTTCTCGGCCGTGAGGCCCAGAGACCGCTGCCCAGCACGGTATAGACGAGATAGACCAGCGGAATCCTGCGGTTGAATTCATCCAGTCCGTAGATGATACGGGACCACACTGGGATTGAAGTGATCCGCTGGGCGGCCTGTACCGCCGACCACGGAAGCTTGGAGGACACAAAGGATACGTCCTGTACGCCCTGCAGCAGCAGATAGGGGATGATGATCACCGAGAGTGCCAGCAGCACGAGGATGAGGAACGCGTACAGCCCCCGGTCCTGAGTGTGTCCAGGATCGTCGTTATGTTCCGCCGCCCGGGTCACCGCCTCGATGAATCTCATAAGAAGCCGGCCGGCGATCAGGGCAAGCAGCGGATAGACCAGCAGACTGAACACGCGCAGGACATAGGACTCTGTCAAGGATCCGTCCCCAGAGAGGGTGCGGGAGAAAAGCCAGGTCAGTGCGATAAGTCCCAGTGTAACAACGAACTTCAGCAGTGTTCCCCAGATGTTTCTCCGGCGCTCTGCCGGACTCTGTCCGTACAGCAGCGTCTCAGGAGCCACATCCAGAATGCGGGACAGCGCATCCAGCGTCTCCTCCGTGGGCTCCACTTTCCCCATTTCCAGATCCCGGATCAGCTCCGGATCCATGCACATCTGTTCCGCCAGCTGCTGACGGGTCATATTCCGTTTTTTTCGGGCTGCAGCCATGTTTCTTCCGATAGTCGCCATATCTCTTCGCCTCCGGACTGTCTTTTTCAGGATCTCAGCTTTCCTGTTTTTTCCTGTCTATGGTGTAATTATTGCACAGGACTTTGCCCTATGGCAAGACCGTATCGCGGAATGAAAAACCCTTTTTCGTTTGCTTTCCAGGACTGGTGCCCACTGCCTCCGATACCTTGAATGTAAAACTAAATGCAGGTTGGTCTTGACAAGAAGAGCATAAAC
>CAJOQP010000055.1 GCA_905236515.1 uncultured Oscillospiraceae bacterium
TAATTATTGAAATCAGAAATCGGCGTTTCCGACGGTACGGGGATGAAGTTCCACGTCGCGGATGTTATTGACGCCGGTCAAATACATGACCATTCGCTCAAAGCCGAGACCAAATCCGGCATGATGGCAGGAACCGTATCTGCGAAGATCCAGATACCACCAGTAGTCCTTCTCTTCCATACCGAGTTCCTTCATTCTTTCCTGAAGAACGTCAAGACGCTCTTCTCTCTGGCTACCGCCAATGATCTCACCAATGCCGGGAACCAGGCAGTCTGCTGCAGCAACGGTCTTCTGATCATCATTCAGACGCATATAGAATGCTTTGATCTCTTTCGGATAATCGGTAACAAAGACCGGCTTTTTGAAGACTTCTTCCGTCAGATAACGTTCATGTTCTGTCTGCAGATCGATACCCCATTTCACCGGAAAATCAAACTTATGACCGGAATTGTTAAGGATCTCGATCGCTTCGGTATAAGTAACGCGGCCAAACTCGTTGCTGACGACATTGTGCAGACGATCCAGAAGTCCTTTATCCACAAAGGAGTTGAAAAATTCCAGTTCCTGCGGGCATTTTTCCAGTACGGAGTTGATAATGTATTTTACCATTGCTTCCATGACTTCCAGATCCTGATTGAGATCACAGAAAGCCATTTCCGGCTCTATCATCCAGAACTCAGCTGCGTGACGCTGCGTGTTGGAGTTTTCCGCACGGAAAGTCGGACCGAAGGTATAAACATCACCAAATGCCATTGCGAAGTTTTCCGCATTAAGCTGTCCGGAAACGGTCAGATTAGTACTCTTTCCAAAGAAATCCTGAGAGAAATCAACGGAACCGTCGTCCAGCCTGGGAAGATTATTCAGATCCAGCGTTGTGACGCGGAACATCTCTCCTGCACCTTCCGCATCAGATCCTGTGATGATGGGGGTCTGAGCATAAAGGAACCCGCGGTTCTGGAAAAATTCATGTACGGCATACGCTGCGACGGAACGAACGCGGAAGGTCGCATTGAACAGGTTGGTTCTGGGACGAAGATGCTGAATGGTTCTGAGAAACTCTACACTGTGGCGCTTTTTCTGAAGCGGATACTCCGGAGAAGAACTTCCCTCAATCTCCACGGAAGAAGCTTTCAGTTCAAACGGCTGCTTGGCTTCCGGTGTCAGCACCAGAGTGCCATGGCAGATAAATGCTGTTCCAACGTTCTGTTTGGTAAGTTCATCATAGTTATTTAAGGTATTATTATCTAAGACGATCTGTAAAGATTTAAAACAGGAACCGTCATTGAGTTCAATAAAACCGAAGCTCTTCATATTGCGAATGGTACGGGCCCATCCACACACGGTTATTTCCTGATTATCAAAGGTTTCCGGAGAATGAAATATTTCCGAAATTTTTACTCGCTGCATAGAAAACACTTCCTTAAATCACTAGAATAGGGCTATTATAAATTATTGGTACTGGTATTTCAAGAAAAGAGAAAAAAACCTGTGATATTCCTGGAAAACAGGAATATCACAGATTTTTTCTTGTATTAAAGTTATGCGGCTGCCGGGGTAGATCCGGTTTTCCTGCGGCTGAGCACATACTGCAGAAGCAGCAGTCCCAACACCACGGCAAGACCGATGATATCGGTCAGTGTCGTAGGCACCAGCAGGGTCAGTCCTCCGAGAGCAAACAGGATTCGGATCGGCCAGGCAACTTTTGTAAATACGAAACCGTTAAGTGAAGCTGCCACACCGAAGATCCCGAGGATGGAGGTAATGATGATCTGGATCGCATTGAGAACGCCCTGATCCAGCAGGAGCATCGTGGGTGTGTATGCAAAGATATACGGTACGATAAACGCCGCAATGGCCAGCTTGGTAGCATTGACTCCGGTCTTCATGGGATTGGATTTTGCAATAGCACTTCCTGCATAGGCCGCAAGGGCCACCGGCGGGGTAATGTCCGCTACGATACCGAAATAGAACACGAAGAAATGAGCAGCTATTTTCGGGATGCCCAGTGTGATCAGGATCGGTGCAGTAGTGGATGCCATGATGCAGTAATTGGCGGTAGTAGGAACACCCATGCCAAGGACGATACAGCAAAGCATCGTCAGGAACAACGCGATGAAAAGACCAAGTCCGGGATACGGAATGGATTTGCTGACGGCAACGATGGAGGTGATCAGCTTGGATGCAAGTCCGGTAACGGTGATGCAGCCGGCAATGACACCAGCCATGGAGCAGGCAACGGCAACGGTGATGCAGCCGCGTCCGCCGGCTTCCAGTGAATTCAGGATCATGGAGCCGGTCTCCTTTAATGTCAGACCGACAACGGACGGTTTTTTATCCGTAGCTGCTGCCGCAGCTTCTTTGCTGCGTTTGATCTCTCCGGGAAAGCTTACCAGGATTGCCAGCAGAATGGCAATGGAAGCAGAATACTGAAGAGAACGAGTGTTGGTAGCAACAAGATAAATTAAAACAATCAGAGGAAGAAGCAGATACACATATCTCTGCAGTTTTAAGAAGCTGGGAAGTTCCGTACGGGGAATGCCCTTCAGACCTAGCTTCTTTGCCTCCAGATGGACGGCAATGAAGATGCCGAAGAAATATAGTACAGCGGGAAGAATCGCCCAGACGACGATCTGCCCATATGGAGCACCGATGTATTCTGCCATCAGGAATGCGGCAGCACCCATGATTGGCGGCATGATCTGACCACCGGTGGAGGACGCAGCCTCAACAGCTCCTGCAAATTCCGGCTTGTAACCGGTCCGCTTCATCATGGGGATCGTTACCGATCCGGTGGTGACGGTATTTCCCACGGAAGAGCCGGATACCATTCCGCAAAGAGCGGAAGAGATTACGGCTACCTTTGCGGGACCACCGCTGGCAGAACCTGCAACGGAGTTTGCAAGATCAATGAAGAAACTGGAGATTCCGGTGCGTTCCAGAAAAGCGCCGAAGATGATGAATACGGCGATGAATTTCAGGCAGACCTGGATCGGTGTTGCCATCAGTCCGGAGGTTCCATAAAACAGCGTATAAATTACCCGTCCGAAAACCTGCAGGAAGGTCTGGTTATTGCCCGACATGCTGACGAAGGTGTAAACGAGAAGCGCACCGACAACGCAGAGAATCGGGATGCCGACACAGCGGCGGCATAGTTCCGCCAGGGAAATGACAGCTGCAATTCCCAGGGCATAGTAGAACCAG
The DNA here is from genome assembly GCA_905236515.1 of uncultured Oscillospiraceae bacterium. Classification (GTDB taxonomy): domain Bacteria; phylum Bacillota; class Clostridia; order Oscillospirales; family Oscillospiraceae; genus UBA2922. The sequence goes on from CAJOQP010000055.1 coordinate 3,202, forward strand.
GGGTTGGGCTGATTCAGGATCGCAGAGGCACTGGTGATGGTCTTGACAATCGTCATGTAATTGAAGCAGTAATAGAAGAATGCTCCGGCGCCCAGAATCATTAACAGAAAATCATACCATGGTATATAGTTTTCTTTTACGATCTTCTTGGAGGACGGATAGGTCAGATAACCCATTATGATGATGAGTCCCAGAAATGCCGACAGACGAATAGGCATGTCCGCTGTGCTGTATAAAGTGGAGTAGATACAGTACAGAGAAAAAACGGCAAGGACGATCTTTACGATTATGCCCCAGGCCCCGGTCCAGATTCGGATAGCGGATTCCCGGTCATATTTTCGCATGATCTCCTCTGTGGAAGCTGCGGAATTCTCAATATCAACGGGCGGGACCTTTTTTTCTTTTTTTGCCATAGAAAAAAACCCTTCTTTCCGATGAGGTTTCACGTTGAATGAATTGCGGCGCCCTCCCTTCGAGGACGCCGCAGAAAAATACCGTTAGGATCAGTAGGTTCCTGCCACGATGGTGCTGGCGGAATAGAACGGAGAGCTGTCGAGAAGGGTTGCAATGTGTTCTTCGTCCATGCTGATCAGATAGACATCGCCGGAAGTGGCGAGATCGGTGATCGCGGTCGTCGGTGCACCGGCAACGATAAATGCGGCATCGATCTTTCCGTCTTTCAGGCTGTCTGCGCTGTCGCCGAAGGACTGATACTTGGCATCAATGTCATCTTCGGTCAGGCCGTATGCGCCAAGGATATCCATGGCATTGAAGTAGGTGCCGGAACCAGATGCGCCGATGGAGACTTTTTTGCCTTCCAGATCAGCAACGGTTGCCAGCTCCGGATTGGTGGTAACGATCTGGACCTGTTCCGGGTACAGAGCTGCTACAACAGAGAAACTGTCGACGGCAGAAGCGAAATCACGATCCTTGTTGCCTTCGTAAGCATAGGTCATAACGTCGCTCTGGCAGAATGCGATCTGATCATTGCCGGCGTCGATTTCCTGAACGTTGGTCTTGGAAGCATCAGAAGTGATAGCCGTGATGGCAAGATCGGTGTTGGCGGAAACATACTGTGCAAGAACTCCGCCGTATGCATAATAGGTGCCGGATTCGCCGCCGGTACCGAAGGTCAGAGGAACATTATCTCCGGCCTTGCCGGCGCCCTCTTTTACCGAAGCGACTTCAATGCCCTTCTCTTTAAAGTATTTTGCAGCACCGGGATGATAAGGAACCGAAGTGATGGACGATGCAACATCGATATCCAGTTCTTCGCCTTTTGCGTGCATCTGGGAGATCTCGTCTTTGTTTTCAAAGATGGTTTTAACCAGAGTGTAAATCTCGTCTTCGGGGACATCGTCACGAGCGATGATTACTGCACCAACGGCAACGGTTTCCGTATCGACAGTCTTGGAATTACTTGCAGCTGTGCCGCTGTCGGAAGTTACTTCCGGAGTGGCGCCCGTTCCGCATGCGCAGAGAACGAAGACCAGGCAAAGTGCAAGTGTCAGAGCCAGAATTTTTTTCATGTTCTTCCTCCCTCTACATAAAAATGATTATTCTGAAATTTTTATGTTTAAAAATTTCATTATGTAAATATTATATCGTGATTATTCAGTGCGTTCAAGAATAAAAGTGCAAAGACCAAGGCGATAACATGCATTTTCGCTTTGGTAACGACCCGCCTCGCGGGAAAGAAAAAGAAAAAATCACGAAAAAAGAGGAAGGTATAGAGAATATTAACAGTTTTCCTTATAAATAATTGTGTTAATTGGAGGGATTTTCTCTTGAATTTACTCAGTGATTATGCTATATTGTGCCTACTGTAAAAACAAATGTACTCTAGGGAGAGACAAAAAGATGAAAAAACAAATGAAAATCGGATTGCTTGGATATGGTGTTGTCGGGAAAGGCGTTGTGGATATTGTAGACGCACACTGCCCGGATCTGGAAGTTAAATACGTGCTGGTCCGCAGACCCCGTGAAGAGCTGGGCGATAAGGCGGTCACAGACTTTAATGTAATGTTGAATGATCCCGAGGTGGATATCATCGTTGAAGCCATGGGCGGCCTCTCCCCTGCCTACGAATATGTGCATGCTGCACTGGAAGCCGGAAAAAATGTGGTTTCCTCCAACAAGCAGCTGATCTCCTACTATTATGATGAGCTGGCAAATCTTGCCATGGAGAAGAAAGTGGCACTTCGCTGCACGGCAGCCGTCGGCGGCGGAATCCCCTGGCTTACAGCCATTGAACGCGGCCGCCGGGGAAACCGGATCATCGGCATTTCCGGTATCATGAACGGCACGACCAACTACATTCTGGATGCCATGTATACCAACGGCTCCGATTTTGACGCAGTTTTGAAAAAAGCGCAGGAGCTGGGCTATGCGGAAGCGGATCCCTCTTCGGATATCGACGGACTGGATATTCAGAGAAAGTGCGTAATCAGCTCCAATGTTGCATTTGGAGTCAGCATTCCGGAAGAGCAGGTTCCGGTATTCGGAATCCGCAATATCAAAGCCTGCGACATTGATGCAGCCAAACGTCTCGGAAAAATCTGCAAGATGATGGCTATCGCCCGCCAGACAAAAGACAACAAGATTACCGCATATGTGGAGCCCGTGTTCCTTCCGGGAGAAAGCCTGGAAGCTTCTGTCCATGATGCCTTCAATCTGATCACTCTGGAAGGCGAGTATTCCGGTGTTCAGAGTTTCTTCGGTCAGGGTGCCGGACGGTATCCCACCGCGTACAATGTCGTGGAAGACTGCGCAGATCTGCTGCATGGTATCGATGATTTCTATACCGATGTTATTGAGCCTAAGAGCGTGGACAACGCAGAAGAGCTCCATCCGTACTACATTCGCGGCCTTCGGTCTCCGGAAACGGTCAAGGCTTTAAAGGTCATCAACTGCGGTGAAGGATTCATTTCCAAACCCATTTCTGTTGTGGAAGCACATACCATCGCAGAATCTCAGGCGGGCGAAGAACTGTTTATGGCGGGAATCCTGGAGGACTGACGAACGATGCGCAAGGTAGTAAAGTTCGGTGGTTCGTCCATGGCGAACGCCAAACAGTATGAAAAGGTAAAACGAATCGTTCAGGCGGATCCGGAACGGGATGTCGTCGTTGTTTCCGCCGCCGGAAAACGGTTTAAGGAAGATCATAAGATAACGGACCTTCTGTATCTGTGCTATGCACACCTTCAGTATGGTGTGGAGTGCCAGAGCATCTTTGAGATGATCGAAAGCCGGTATCGCGGGATCTGCAATGAGCTGGAGCTTAAAGTGGACATAGAAAGCGAGCTTGCAGAGATCCGCAGCCATCTGAAGAAAGATGTCCGTCAGGACTGGCTGGTCTCCCGGGGAGAATATCTGTCCGCGATGCTGATGGCAGATTATCTGGGATTCCATTTCGTTGACAGTGCAGAATGGCTGAAGTTTAAGTTTGACGGAAGTGTCGACACGGCGGAATCCTATGCGACATTAAAGGAAATCGCAGAGGACCGCGCAGTGGTGATTCCCGGTTTTTACGGGGTCCTTCCCGACGGAAACGTCAAGGTTCTCACCCGCGGTGGCAGCGATGTTACCGGCGCACTGGCAGCAGCAGCTCTGGATGCGGAGATTTATGAAAACTGGACGGATGTATCCGGAATTCTGATGGCGGATCCCCGGATCGTGGAGAATCCCGATACCATCAGCTATATCACCTACTCTGAGTTGAGAGAGCTGTCCTATATGGGCGCCGATGTCCTGCATGAGGCATCCATCTTCCCCGTGAGGGAGAAAGACATTCCGCTGAACATACGAAACACCAATGATCCGGATCATCCGGGAACCATTATCAAAGAATCCTTCCCGGAATCCTACAGCGACAAAGACAAGCTCCTTACCGGCATTACCGGAAAGCGGAACTATAGTATCGTGACTATATCGAAAAACGGTATGTCTTCTTCGCTTGGTTATCTGCGCCGGATTCTGGAGATCTTTGAGCGGTATGGAATCTGTGTGGAATTCACACCCTGCGGGATCGATTCGTTCTCACTGGTTGTTTCCACCGTGGCATCCTCTAAATTCATTTATACGATCCTGGGAGAGATCCAAGAAGAGATCGAGCCGGACAGCATCGATCTGATCGAAGGGGTCTCGGTCGTTGCGGCGGTCGGCCGCAATATGGCGCATCAGCCAGGTTCCTCCGGGGCACTGTTTGACGCGCTGGGACAGAACGGAATCAACGTTCGGATGATCTCTCAGGGACCGGAAGAACTGAACATTATTTTAGGAGTAAATAACAACGATTTTGAGAAAACGATTCGCGTGATCTATGATAGCTTTGTCAAATAAGTTGTGAGTAATATTGGAGGTATATATAATGAA
>CAJOQP010000056.1 GCA_905236515.1 uncultured Oscillospiraceae bacterium
CAGATTCATGCAATGAACTTGTAGTTCAAAACGTTAGGGCGCTTTCATCTCACACATGAATGAACGAGAATTCCCGCGCCTTTTTAAGGGTAAAACGAATGACCGATTTTGTCAAATTTTCATAAATGACCAAACACTATTTGCGGTCTGCAGGAGCGCAGGAAAAGGAGAAAACGGGAGCATTTTCACTAAAAACGGTGACAGGTACATCGTCAATTACGAAAAACTGTGGAAAAAACCCACGGTTTTTTTAGGAAGCTCTTTCCATCACCTTAATTATTAGGTACAATAAAACCACTGATAACAAGGGGAGAATGGTCCTCTCCCACTAAAACTGAATGTGAGGTGCGCATATGTCAAAAACAGCCCGTGACATTATGGAACTGATCCAAAAAGAAGACATCAAGATGGTGGACTTTAAGATGGTGGATATCAATGGTGTGTTCCGCCACGTAACGATCCCGGCAGCCAACTTCAACGAGGATACCATGGTCAACGGCATCGGATTCGATGCATCCAACTACGGTTACGCCGTCGTGGAGAAGAGCGACATGGTCTACATCCCGGATCTGGATACCGCTGCTATCGATCCCTTCTGTGAGATCAAGACCCTTTCGATGATCGGAAACGCCATGATCATCGACTATCCGGAAAACCGTCCTCTGGCACAGTATCCCCGCAATATCGTTGCGGCAGCCGAGAAATACATGAAGGACTCCGGAATTGCAGACACCATGCTCATCCTTCCGGAATTCGAGTTCTATCTGTTCGATCAGGCCGGATGGACAGTGGACAACAATCAGGTCGGATTCTCCGTGGATGCCTCCCAGGCACACTGGAACAGCGCCGTGGAAGGGACCGGCAATGTCGTTCCGTTCCAGAAACACTATCATATCGCCAAACCCCAGGATCTCAGCTACGAGTGCCGCAGCGAGATGTGCATGGAGATCGAGAAAGCCGGTATTCCGGTAAAATACCATCACCCCGAAGTGGGCGGCGCCGGTCAGTTTGAGATCGAGCCTCTGCTGGGTGAGTTCAAAAAGATGGCCGACGGCACCATGATGGTCAAATACATCATCCACAATGTGGCCCGCAAATACGGCTTCACCGCAACGCTGATGCCGAAACCGGTATACAACGAGGCCGGCAGCGGCATGCACGTGCATATGCTCCTTCTGAAAGACGGCGAGCCGGTCTTCTCCGATGACAACGGCTACTCCCATCTGAGCAAGGAAGCACACTGGTTCATGGGCGGCCTGCTGAAGCACATTGCGTCTCTCTGTGCCATCACGAACCCCTCCACCAACTCCTTCAAGCGTCTGGTTCCGGGCTTTGAGGCTCCTGTCACCGTCGGATATGCCACCTCCAACCGCAGTGCGGTCATCCGTATCCCGGCTTATGCCAAATCACCGAAGATGCGCCGCTTTGAGCTGCGCAACCCGGATGCCACCTGCAATCCGTACTTCTGCTATGCAGCCATCCTGATGGCCGGTCTGGACGGTATCAAGAACCAGATCGATCCTCATGCCAACGGATGGGGACCCTACGACATGAACCTCTTTGATCTTCCGGAAGAAGAGAAGAAGAAACTGCACCAGCTGCCCACCACTCTGGAGCAGGCACTGGATGCTCTGGAAGCCGATCACGATTACCTCACCGCCGGCGGAGTATTCCCCGAAGAGCTGATCGCCAATTTCCTGAAGAACAAACGTGCCGAGTGCAGCGAGATCTCCCGGATCCCGCACCCGGTGGAATTCGAGAAGTATTTCAATCTCTGATAATGCAGCGGGAAAGCTCCGATCCGTCGGAGCTTTCTTTTTGCTTTCGGATGCCTCAGGGAAGAAAAACAGAGAATGAGAAAAAAGACAGAAGGGAAGAGGAACATGAGCAATATCAGGAATGAACCGCGGATCACCAATCCCATCGTGGTGAAGATCCGGGAACAGCTGGAGCATCGTGCTCTGTGGATGTATCTGCTGTGTGACGAGGCCGCGAAGCACGGCCTGAAGGCATCGGAATACGCCCCGGATGCCATCCGACGCTGCGGACTGTATCAGGGCGCCGAACTGCGTCAGAAGGCCGGCGGGGGAGAGTCCCTGAAGGGACTGAAGAAGACCCTGTTCTCCAAATTCGCCCAGTGGGTGTTCGAGATGGAGATCCGCCAGTGCAATGATGATCATCTGGACATCGATTTCCACTACTGTCCGCTGGTGAAGGCATGGCAGAAACAGGGCTGCAGCGACGAGGAGATCAGCAGACTGTGCGACTACGCCATGTGCGGGGACGGCGGCATCGCCGCCAGCTTCGGGTGTGAACTGGACCTGCCTGCCACCATCGCCCGGGGAGACGATATCTGCCAGATCCGTTTCGTCCGCCGGGACAAGGAATCCCCGAAACAGGAATAGGATCCGCAAACTTTTTTTCAGCCAGGAGAAGCCAATAACTTCCCTGGCTGCTTCTTTTTTCCTCGGGATGTTCCCGTTTTAGCCTGTTTTGTTCCCGGAGCGGTTTCGAACTCAAAAGAAGCAGGAAAAAGATGGTGATTCGGGGTTGTAATACCGCAGGTTATGCGTTACAATTTGTCGGGCGCTGGACAAATAGTTCACAATGTCGAATACGAAAAAGGAAATAAGCAGTATGAAATGGATCTACACGTCAGTCAATGACATTCGCAAAAAGGTGTTCGCCGAAGTCTCCAAACTCTCCTATGAATATGAGGAGGGCGACCTGTCGGAGATGGAGAAGATTCCGTACCGGATCATTCCCGGGGAGATCTCCAAATACCGGGAGAGCGTTTTCCTGGAGCGTGCCATCGTCAAGGAGCGCATGCGTCTTGCCATGGGGCTTCCCGTTCGGAGAGCCACGGAACAGGGACCGGTCTCGGAAGGCGCCGAAGAGTGCGTCAAACCGGAGAAATACTACCAGCCCCCGCTGATCAATGTCATCAAGTTTGCCTGTCATAAATGCCCGGACAACGAAGTGAGAGTCACGGAACTGTGCCAGGGCTGTCTGGCGCATCCCTGCCAGGAAGTCTGCCCGAAAAAGGCCATCTCCTTTGTTGACGGCAAGTCCCATGTGGATCAGGATCTGTGCATCAAATGCGGACGGTGCATCGAAGCCTGCCCCTACAAGGCCATCGTGAAGATGGAGCGGCCCTGCGCCAAGGTGTGCGGTATGAAGGCCATCGAGTCCGATGAATACGGACGGGCCAGCATCAATCAGGACAAATGCGTCAGCTGCGGCATGTGTCTGGCCAACTGCCCCTTCGGGGCCATTGCCGACAAATCCCAGATCTTCCAGACCATTCAGGCGATCCGCAGCGATACGCCGGTGTATGCCGCCATCGCTCCTGCCTGGGCCGGACAGTTCGGCAAGGAACTGACTCCGGATAAACTGCGCCCGGCCTTCCAGGCGCTGGGATTTGAGGATATCGTGGAAGTGGGCATCGGTGCGGACCTGTGCACCATTCAGGAAGCACAGGACTTTCTGGAGGAAGTGCCGGAGAAACTGCCCTTCATGGCAACCTCCTGCTGCCCGGCCTGGTCCATGATGGCCAAGAAGGATTTTCCGGAGCAGGCGGAGTGTATCTCCATGGCGCTGACGCCCATGGTGCTCACCGGACGACTCATCAAGAAAAAGCATCCGGAATGCAAGATCGCTTTCATCGGACCCTGCGCGGCCAAGAAACTGGAGGCCTCCCGCCGGTCGGTGCGCAGTGATGTGGATTTCGTCCTGACCTTCGATGAGGTCATGGGCATGTTCGAGGCAAAGGAAGTGGATTTTGCCGCACTGCCTTCCGATCATATCATGCACGGCGCCAGTGCCGACGGCCGCGGATTCTCCATCAGCGGCGGCGTGGCGGAAGCGGTGGCCAACTGCATCCGTGAGACCCATCCGGATATGGAGATCAAGATGGAACGGGCGGAAGGCCTGGACAACTGCCGGAAGATGCTGCTGAAGGCCAAGGCCGGCAAGTACAACGGCTATCTTCTGGAGGGCATGGCCTGTCCCCACGGCTGCATCGGCGGTGCCGGTACGAGAGTGCCCATCAACGTGGCAAAGCCTGCGGTGGAGCGTGCCAAGAAGGAATCCTCCAAGGCCCATTCCCTGGAGAGCAAGTATCAGGACATCCTTCCGGAACTGGAAGAGTGATCCTTAAAAAAACAGAAGCGGATCCCCCGCGGGATCCGCTTCTGTGTCTTCTCCGGTCATGAACTATAGCGGCGGACACCCGTGACTTCAGATAATATGAAATGACTCCTAATTGCAACAACGTGGATTTACCTTCATACTAAAGTTATCACACTACTGTATGATGGGGTTACCGCATACAAGAAAAGGAGTCATTATGCAAAGTATAATCTACGTTGGAATGGATGTCCATACGGAAAACTTCACTTTTGCCAGCTATGAATTTGGTAAAGGTGATGTGTTTGCCGTTGATCAAGTTATTGGAGCGACATGGAAAGATGCCATTAAGTACATGAAAACTCTGCAGAAACAACGTCCCGAAGAAGATATTCATTTTGTTTGCGGATACGAAGCTGGGTGCTTCGGATACTCGTTATATAATGAGCTAATGGCAGCTGCGACAGACGAAAAGAATCTTTCACTTCAGTGTGTCATAATGGCGCCTTCCACAATGGCAATCCAGGGGAACAGGAAAAAAACAGATCGACGCGATGCGAGGATGATTGCCACGAATCTTGCACATGGAACATACAGCAGTGTTTACGTTGTCAGCAAAGAGGATAACGGAGTTCGAGATTATATCCGCATGCGAGATGATACCAAGAAAAAGATCAGGTCTACAAAACAGCAAATTAATGCACTCTGTCTACGTCATGGAAAAAACTATACCGCCAACAAATGGACTGTAAAGCACTATGACTGGTTACATAAAGTAGTACTGGAAGATATGTACTCTAACATTACATTAAGAGAATATCTCCATCAGCTTAGTCAATTGGAAGAAAACCTCGTTCGTTATGACAAGGAAATTGAAGAAATTGCTACTCGTGATCGTTATGCAAAAGCAGTCGAAAAA
>CAJOQP010000057.1 GCA_905236515.1 uncultured Oscillospiraceae bacterium
CCATCAGAATGAAAAGGGTGCAGACATCCACCCTTCAGGATAAAGTGAAAGGGTCCGGCACTGCTTGCAGTACCGGATACCCAATCATCTTCTGTAAACAGAAAGAGGCTATAACCAAAGGGAAGAGTTTCTTCCACTGAGGTGATGCCCCTCGTGATGCAATGCATCACAAATGGAATCCCGTGTCTTCATACGTGGGAGGATGTCAATCTTTTTGGCAGATTTCAACTGCTCATGAAAAGGTTTCCGAAAGCTTTAGAACAGCTTTACCGGATCCCATCCGTAGTCCTGATACTGGGTGACTTTCAGTCCGTTGGCCTTGACATAATTTGCAAGGATCTGCTTTCTCGCAGCATTGCGGGCATTTTCATCCGAGCTCTCCTGTACGAAGGACTCATACCGGTCTCCGAAGATCTCCTTGGCACTGGAGTCATAGTTGGCGCCGTCTTCTACAACGGCGAAGTCATCCACGACACTGCCGTTTGCTGTCTTGGCAACATGCATTTTTCCGGGGAAGCTTCCGCCGGATACGCAGGACAGAGTCTCGCCTTCGATCTTGTAGTTGTACACTTCAAAACAGCCCCATACGTTGGAGCCGCCGTTTTCCGCCTCAGTCAGGTCGATGATCTGAACGACAGGAACGGTGTAGATTCCTTCACCGGTCTCAAACTGTTTCTGTCCGATCTCCTCTACGAGATAACGGTAGATTGCAGCTTCCCATTCTTCCTGGCCGTCATAACCGTAACTTTTGATTTCTGTGCTGGCAGCAGGCACAGCTGCAGTCGCCGTAGCAGTGGGTGCAGCACTTGCGGTGTCCGTGGGCGATGCACTTGCCGGGGCGGTACTGGCAGCGGCAGTCTCACTTGCCGGAGCAGCTTCATCTTTTCCGCACGCAGACAGTGCAAAGCAGCTCAGAACCAGCAGTACGCTCAAAAGGATCGCGATGCTTTTTCTCATTTCTTTCACTCCTTCATTCCTAGCAGTTTGTTTCGTGACCTTGTCCCAGATCATATACCACACTTCGGGGGACAGTATGGTCTGGTACTGTGTTTTCCTGTGGATAAAACTTATTTTAATTTTATCAGTTCCGTCGGCTCTTCGCAATAACACGCGGTGCAAAACGTGCATAGGACGAGCATTGGAGTATTCCCGCATAGTCTACAGTTCCCGGATTTCTTCCAGTGCGTCGGTAAACTTGGACGAGGTCAGTGCTTCCTCCGAATGCGGCAGGATCACTTCATGGTGCTCTTTCACATATTTCATGAAGCTTTCCGCCGGTGCCGAGTGCAGCCGGTGGCGCATCCAGACCATGTGATACGTGACTTTTCGCGGCGGATCGGATATGATCTTCCGCACGATCAGGTCGTTGGGAGTATCGTTGGTCTGGGGAAAGATGCTGACGCCCGCTCCCTGTTCGCTCAGCGCAACCGCATCGATATAGTTTGACGTGGAGGCGATGATATTGGGCACTTCCCCCACCTCTTCAAACCAGGCATACAAGCCTTCCACACGGCTCCTGCGCGCCGGCACGACCAGATCGCAGTGTGCAAGGTCTTTCACATGGACATGATGATACGGTCCTTTCGCCAGGGGATGATCCGCCGGGAAGATCGCCACCCAGGGTTCCTCCCACAGCAGGACGGAATCCATCTTCTCGCTGTTGAAGGGCGCCGCCAGGAATGCCAGATCCAGCAGCCCTTTCTCCATGCGGTCGATGACATCGTCCCCGCTGCCGTTCCAGAATTCAAACGTGACGCCGGGATGTTCCTCCCGGTAGTTCTTCATCCAGTGCGCCGCCAGATACGGTGCCCGTCCTTCCACCAGTCCGATGCTCAGGTTGCCGGAGATCCCCTTGCCAAAGGACTGCATCTCCTCCCGGGATTTCTCCTCCAGCGCCTCCAGCTCATAGGCACGGCGCAGAAACAGCTTTCCCGCATCGGTCAGCTCCAGCCGTCGCTTTCCCCGGAGAAAGAGCGTCACGCCCAGTTCTTCCTCCAGCTTCTTCATCTGATAGCTTAAAGGAGGCTGACTCATCATCAGTCGTTCCGCCGCCCGTGTCAGGTTCAGCTCTTCCGCCACGGCGATATAATAGTGCACCGTCTTCATTTCCATGATGTTCCCTCTCCTTCGGTCCAGTTCTTACAGGATCATTTTATCATATAAAAGTTGTATGATAAAGCAATAATATTAGTATTTTACTATAGCTAAACAATGGGCTATAGTGTAGACAGAAAGAAAAAACAAAACTCCATACCGGAGCGGAGATCATTTATAACACATTTTTTGGAGGTGTCTGAGATGAAAGTACTGAAGAAGATTGAGGTTTTTCTGGAAGAACTGTATGCGGAATATGCGGACCGCTGATGACAGTTGAACGATAAAGAATATGCCGAAAGGCAGAAAAAAAGAGTTGCTTGATTTGAGTAAATCAAGCAGCTCTTCAGTTTATCTAGTTGGTAAAAAAGGATTGTTGAAAAACCTGCCAAAAGAGGTTAAATCACTCAAACTCGATGGTGGAGGGCGGTTTCGCAGTGATGTCGTAGAGGACGCGGTTGACGCCGGTGACCTCATTGACGATACGGGAGGAGACCTTTTCCAGCACTTCATAGGGAATCCGGACCCATTCCGCAGTCATGAAATCCGATGTCTGCACGCTGCGCAGCGCCACTGCATAGTCGTAGCTTCTGCCGTCGCCCATGACACCGACGGACCGCATATTGGTCAGAGCGGCAAAATACTGGCTCATGATGGGCTCCAGCCCGGCGTTGTGCACTTCCTCCCGGAAGATGAAGTCCGCCTGACGGAGGATGTCCAGTTTGTCCTTGGTGATCTCCCCG
>CAJOQP010000058.1 GCA_905236515.1 uncultured Oscillospiraceae bacterium
CATGCCATAATCGGATTTTACGATGTTGTCCTTGAACCAGCGCATACTTCCGCCGGAAACGAAGCCCGGATTTTCAATGAGCCACCAGCGGGAATCGGCGTGTGCGTGTGTTTCCACCAGATGCTTGTGATCCAGCAGGGGTTTGTCTCCAACTGCACATACCGGCTCTGCGGTGCCGGTAATATCGCATACCATGCCCGGCCGGACAAGGCCAGCACCCAGACATGCAGCATGTTCGTCACCGGAGCCGATGACGACACGGCATTTGGTGGTAAGACCTAAAAGCTCTGCAGCGCGCTCCGTCAGATGTCCGGCAACCTCGTGGGACGGACCGATTCGACCCAGAATCATGGGGTCGAGATCCAGTGCTTTTGCAATCTCAGGATCCCATGCCTTGGTGTTGACATTGTAGATCATGGTGGAAGAAGCATTGGAATAGTCCACCACGGCTTCACCGGTGAGATATTTCACCATGAAACTTCCTGGGAGAAGAATATTGGAGCATTTTTCGAAGATGTCGGGATAGGTTTCGCGGATCCATAGTACTTTTGGGGCTACGTGAGAGGAGTCCAGATTCAGACCGGTGAGTTCAAAGATCTTCTCTTCTGCGATCTTTTTCCCCATGGCAGCAGTCTGTGCCTCAGCACGGCGGTCCAGCCAGATAAGAGCCGGAGTCAGAGGATTGCCGTCATTGTCGACTGCAACGGCGCCATCTACCTGGGAGTCGAAACCGATCATCTCCACTTCGTCAGGCGAGATTCCGCTGTCCGCCATAATCTTATGAACGACATCTACCATAGAGTCGATCCAGTCCATAGCCCGTGTCTGTTCCGCCCAACCGGCGTTGGGGTAGGAGGGTTCGTGGGCATGACTGGCTTCTGCCACGGTTTTTCCAGAGGGATCAATGAGAACACCCTTTAGACTCTGGGTTCCCAGATCCATGCCGATTACATAGCTCATAGTATGATCTCCTTTCTAATTAAGATCAGTGTAGTGTGTATTGATGGGATCCCTCAAAGAGGCGATCGATAATATTCAGTGTAAAGGTGATCCAGAGAATACACGGCACCGCCAGATGGCGATGCCGTGTGGCGCTCTGGAAAATGATTAAAGAGTGAGTAAAAGAAGTGAGTATAGGATTGTGCTTATTGTTGATTAGTCTTCCGGCTGATCTTCCGGCTCAACGAGGAAGGTGCCGTTTTTGCTCTTGCAGACCATAGCATAGTAGATCATCGCAAGAACGAAGAATGCTACTGCAATGTAGAACAGCAGACCGGAGGTGACTGCACCATACAGGGAGCAGAATGCCACGATCAGGCAGAAGGGGATTCCGATGTAGCCGATCCAGGTGGCGCAGGTATAAGGCCGGGTCATCTTCGGCTGGGATTTGCGCAGCTTGATCCAGGATGCAAAGCAGCACAGAGCCATGAAGGCAGAACCCATGTTTGCGATGACAACGATGACATCGACGGAACCGATGATGGTCAGAACGATACCAATGACGCTGGTGGTGAGCAGAGCGTTGATGGGAGTGCCGTTTTTGTCCAGCTTGCCCAGATAGCCCGGCAGGCATTTGCAGCGTGCCAGAGAGTAGGTCTGACGGGACTGACCGATGATAATGCCGTTCAGAGAGGCGACCAGACCGATCATTGCGATGATAATGAAGAGGATGCTCATGGCGCTGTGTTCGCCGAAGATGGAGTTAATAACATTGGCGATAGGAGCGTCGTTCATGAGGATCTGATCTTTGGGAAGTGCACCGGCAGTCGTGAAGAGCATCATCAGACCGCAGGCAGCCAGGGTCATAATGGCGACGATAAAGGCTTTGGGGATATCCTTGGAAGGATTCTTGCACTCTTCGGCGCCCATTCCGCCGGCCTCAAAGGCCAGGAAGAACCATACTGCATAAGGGATGGCAACGAAGATGCCTTTGATTCCGCCGAGATCGCCCATCTGGCTCAGACGGGAGAAGTCTGCATGAGGCAGGCCCACGCCGGCGTAAAGGACACAGCCCAGTACACCGATAATGGTGACGACAAGGCCGACCGCCTGACCGGACTCGATGCCGCGGCAGTTGACGTACAGGAAGATCAGATAAGTAATCACGGATGCGACTACTGCGGGACATGCGGGGATCAGGGTGTGCACATAGGCGCCTACTGCGATACAGATGCCCGGTGTGCAAAACAGAGATTCCACCAGATAGCTGAATCCGGCAAAGAATCCTGCACCTCGTCCGAAAGCTTTTTCCGTATAGGCTGCAGGACCAGCGGAGCTGGGGATTGCAGTTGCCAGTTCTGCATACATGAATGCAAACGGGATGTAGAACAGTGCGGCGATAGCCATGGCGATCAGCGCACCGGTAAAGTTGGTCTCAGAGAAGATATAGTTCCATCCATAGTAGTTGCCGGAGATAACGGCGCCTACTGCGACGGCCCAGATACCTGCTGGAGTCAACGCTTTTTTCAGTTTATTCTCTTCCACTTGGTTTCCTCCTTAATTCTTTTTCTTTTCTTCCTGCCGAATCCGGCAGGAAGGATTCTCATTTAGTGGATTATTTGGCTGCCATGTAATCTGCAACAGCCTTCAGGTTGTCATAGAAGCTTCCTTCGGGAACGAAGTTCTTTTCAAACAGTGCGGAACCCATGGTGAAGGTCCAGGGACCAATGTCAAACATGGTGTCGATACGATCAAAGCTGTTGATGGATCCGGCAATGCAGATCTGTGCATCCACTGCCTTGCAGAACTCATATGCCAGTTTCTCGCCGTCTACCACGTGACGGTAGGCCAGGATGTCGAAGCCTTTGATGCCTTTTGCCATCAGGTCTTTGGCGTTGGCGATGATCTCCTCGTTGGTGCCTTCCAGAATGCTGGGGCTGCCGGAAACTTTGCCGACAAAGGGAAGATAGCTCATGTTGTTGTCGGCCAGGAGTTTGGCGACAGAATCATAGTAAATAGTACCCATCAGGTAGTCAAAACCACAATCAATGGCGGTCTGAGCTCCGTCCAGGCAGGACTGTTCGTCATAGGTGACGACTTCAAGGAATGTGGTTTTGCCAGCTTCCTTCATAGCGGTAGCCAGTTCTTTCATTTTGTCTTTGGGAAGACCCACATTTTTGAATCCCCAGAATTTTACGGGAAGATCTTTGCATGCCTCGAATACCTCGGCTGCGTTTTCTACTGTGACGTCATGATGCGTCAGCATGATGATGATTTCAGGTCTCATAATCATTCTCCTTTGCGTTTGGGTTTATCTTCGGGACCA
>CAJOQP010000059.1 GCA_905236515.1 uncultured Oscillospiraceae bacterium
TCATCCAAACACCCAGGCGCTGCTGGAAGGTTTGGACAACGGGGATCTGCCTCAGATCTGCAAGAATATGTACAACGTGTTTGAAGAGACTCCTCTGGAACAGTTCGTAACCATACGACAGATCCGTCAGACCCTCACAGATCTTGGCGCTCTGGGATCCATGATGACCGGATCCGGATCCGCCGTATTCGGAATCTTTGACGATCCGGACCGGGCCAGCGCCGCATATGAGGCGCTGAACGCGGAATATCCTTTCTGTTTTCATGTCAACAACCGAAAAGCCATCCGGATCCGCTGATCCGGCTGTCTGCCGATAAAATGATCGAGACCGATCTGCACTGAGCTGCAGATCGGTCTCGTTCTACTGTGTTTGCTGTTACATCTTTTCCGGTGCACTGACTCCCACGATCCCTAGGGACAGTGCAAGCACCCTCCGGGTGATATCCGCCAGATACAGACGGGCCTGAAGAAGGTCCTCCTCTTCTCCCTTGATCCGGCAGTCCGTATAGAATTTGTGGAACTTCGTGGCCAGCGCCGTCACATATCGGTTGATTCGGCTGGGATCGTATTCCCGTGCAGCCGCTGTGATCTCATTAGGAAGCTCTGCCAGCTGACGGATAAGTGCTTTCTCCTCCTCCGCGGTCAGCAGTTCGCCATGGACCTTGTCCGCCTCCGGGACAGTGTGTCCGTCCGCTTTCAGGTTCTCGATCATGGTGCAGATCCTGGCGTGTGCATACTGCACGTAGTATACCGGGTTCTCGCTGTCGTTCCGAACGGCCAGCTCCAGATCGAATTCCACCGGAGATTCCGGTCTTGAATTGAAGAAGTACCGGGCAGCATCCACAGGGACCTCATCCAGCAGATCTGTCAGGGAGATGGCTTTGCCGGTGCGTTTTGACATCCGGACCACTTCCCCGCCGCGGGTCAGCTTTACCAGCTGCATCAGAACGATCTCCAGTCGTTCCTGTCCGTTCAGTCCCAGGGCGTCCAGTGCCCCTTTCAAACGTGCCACATGTCCGTGGTGATCGGCACCCCAGATGTTAACAGCTTTGTCAAAGCCTCGTTCTTCCAGCTTATTGCGATGATAGGCAATGTCTGCTGCGAAGTAGGTGTAAAAACCGTTTGCTCTGCGCAGAACATCATCTTTCAATTCCAGTTTTTCAATGGCTTTCTCGGATTTTCCCTGTTTCCGATATCCCTCGGCAAGGATCTCCGCGGTCTTCAGCCACAGTGCTCCGTCCTTTTCGTACGTATATCCCTTTTCCGTCAGCGCGGCAACGGTTTCCGCAACATAGCCGGATCGATGCAGGTCAGATTCCATAAACCATTTATCGTAATGAATACCGTAACGTTCCAGATCGGACTTCATTTTCGGTATATTCCGCTCCAGTCCGAACTGTGCCATGGCATCACGGGCTTCCCGGTCATCCTTGTCCAGATATTCATCTCCGTAGGCTTCCCGGAATTCCTTTGCAAGCTCCCGGATATCATCCCCCTGATATCCGTCTTCCGGAAACTGGATGGCATCCTCTCCGCGGATCAGCTGGATGTACCGGGCCTGAATGGAAGTGGCAAATTTCTCGATTTGGTTTCCGGCATCATTGACATAGAACTCCCGCCACACATCGTAGCCGGCCTTCTCCATGACCGATGCCAGAGCATCTCCCAGCACACCGCCGCGGGCGTTGCCCATATGCATGGGGCCGGTGGGATTGGCGGATACAAATTCCACCATCAGTTTCTGTCCATGTCCTACATCCACATCGCCGTAGGACTCTCCCTGACGGTGGATCTCCTGCAGCACATCACTGTACCACTCCTGCGCCAGACGGAAATTGATGAATCCGGGACCGGCAACATCCACCCCGGAAAACCAGGTCCCTTCCAAAGACAGATGCGACACCAGTGTCTCCGCGATCTTTCTGGGCGCCATCCGGAATGCTTTTGCTCCGGCCATGGCATGGTTGGCGGCAAAATCTCCGTTGGCGTTATCCTTGGGGATCTCCACGGTACCATGAAGTTCTCCCTCGGGCAGCTCTCCCGCCTGGATCGCCGCAGCAGCGGCATCCGTCAGAAGCATCGTGATTTTTTCTTTTGCCTGTTCAATCAAATTCATTCTTTATTCTCCCGTTTCCGTACATTGATCTGAAACTGATTGCGCCCGGACAGCGCATGATCCATATCCAGAACATAATCGATGATCATATTGCCGCCTTCCTCATCAAAATGGGCAAAGATCTTTCTGGTATCCAGTCCCATGATGGTCTTTCCAAAGGGGGTCTCATACAGGAAATCATTCCGAAGCCCTTCCCGGAAGACCATGGTGCTGGTCAGAGTGCCCCATCGCTCCATCCGGACTTCTTCCGGCGTGATGTACAGCGCCGTACTGGTTCCTTCCAGTCCGGTCAGTTCGCTTTCGGAATAGTAGATCTCTGCTTCTCCATCGGAATACTCGTAGACCCCGTCGGTCACAAGTTCTATGGCATCTGCGGAATCCAGATTATAGTTCTGTGTTCCAACAATTTTGATAATTGCATCCATAATCTCTCCACCTTTCTGCCCGCATAAGAACAGAAATTGATAGCCGTATCATCATACATGAAATAGAGATGGAAAACAAGTTCCCGTTATCACGAATCTTCTTCGCTGTTCGCCGCTTTTGAGTTCCTTTTTTGTTGACTCCGTCCATTTAAAGTGCTAAACTAAGGAAGCTGTTATATGAAGAATACTCAGCAGATAAAATTAAAAAGAGGGTTAATTTGCAATGAAAAAGAAACTGCTTGCGGTACTTCTTGCTCTGGCTATGATTTTTGTTCTCGTAGCCTGCGGAACTGCCACTACGACCACGGAAGCTCCTGAAGAGGCTTCTGAAGCAGCCAGCGGCGATGCTGGTGCATATCATGTTGGTGTTGTACAGCTGGTACAGCACCCCGCTCTGGATGCTGCCACAGAAGGCTTCCAGGATAAACTGACCGAGCTGGTGGAAGATGCCGGCGGCTCCGTTGAATTTGATGTACAGAACGCATCCGGCGACTCCGCCACCTGCGCCACCATCGTAAACGGATTCGTCTCCTCCAATGTGGACCTGATCATGGCCAACGCAACTCCGGCACTTCAGGCTGCACAGGCCGGCACTGCCGATATCCCCATCCTTGGCACTTCCGTAACAGATTACGCAACTGCTCTGGATATTAAAGACTGGGACGGAACCACCGGATCCAACATCTCCGGTACCAGCGACCTGGCTCCTCTGGAGGATCAGGCACTGATGCTGAAGGAAGTATTCCCCGATGCGAAAAAAGTCGGTATGCTTTACTGCACTGCGGAACCCAACTCCGTTTATCAGGTAGAAACGATTGAGCCGCTGTTCGAAGGTCTCGGCTATGAATGTGAACGCTTCAGCTTCACCGACTCCAACGACGTTGCTTCCGTTACCACAAAAGCTGCCGCTGAGTGCGACGTTGTCTACATTCCCACTGACAATACCGCTGCTTCCTGCACAGAAGCCATCGCCAATGTTCTGATCCCGGCCGGCATTCCCGCTGTCTGCGGTGAAGAAGGTCTGGCAAAAGGCTGCGGCGCAGTCACCCTTTCCATCGACTACTATGAGCTCGGCGAACAGACTGCTGAGATGGCATTCGAGGTCCTCGTCAATGGTGCGGATCCCGCTGAAATGGAAGTCGAATTTGCTCCCGCCGTCACGAAGAAGTACAACGCAGACAACTGCAAAGAACTGGGTGTGGAAGTTCCTGACGATTACGAAGCAATCGAAATGGACGATTGATATCTGACTGAATTATAAAAAGGAGCGGAAAACTTCTTTTCCGCTTCTTTTTTCCTGTTTTTCTAACCTGTCCCTTGGAGGTAATTTCGTGAGTTTTTTTCCTAGTTTAATGAATGCTCTGCCCGGCGCCATCGCGCAGGGGCTTATTTGGGGCATCATGGCCATCGGCGTCTTTCTGACATTCAAAGTACTGGACTTTGCAGATATGACCGTCGACGGAACGATGTGTACCGGCGGTGCGATCGTGATCATGCTGATGACTCAGGCCGGTATGAATGTTTGGGTCGCGCTACTGGTTGCGTTTCTTGCCGGACTTGTTGCCGGATGTGTGACCGGACTTCTGCATACAAAGCTTGGGATCCCTGCCATTCTCGCCGGTATTCTGACCCAGCTGGCTCTGTATTCCATCAACCTGCGGATCATGGGCGGCAAGGCAAACGTCGCCATCAATCCCAGCAGCTACAATCTGCTGGTGTCCCTGCGTAATGTAAAGGCCGTCGGTTTGGAAAACCCAATCCTCGTGACGGGGATCTTTACCGTAGCGATCATCGCTGCACTCTACTGGTTCTTCGGAACGGAACTGGGATGCTCCATCCGCGCCACCGGATGCAACCCCAATATGAGCCGCGCACAGGGTATCAATGTTAATCGTAATATCATCATCGGCCTGATGATCTCCAACGGCATCGTTGCCATCGCCAGCGGACTGTACAGCCAGTATCAGGGCTTTGCAGATATCAACGCCGGCCGTGGCGCCATCGTTATCGGTCTGGCCGCCGTTATTATCGGTGACGTGATCTTTTCCAAGATCTTCCGCAATTTTGCACTGAAACTTCTGTCCGTCTCCTTAGGCGCCGTCATCTACTATATCGTGATCCAGATTGTTCTGACCCTGGGCCTGAACAGTAATGATCTGAAGCTTCTGTCCGCAGTGATCGTTGCGATCTTCCTCGGCCTTCCGTATCTCCAGAAGACGATCTTCAAAACGACGCCGAAAACTGTCGCTGCATCGATTGAGGAAGGAGATGACAACAATGCTTGAGCTGAAAAATCTGTACAAGACATTTAACGCGGGAACAGTAAACGAAAAGCTTGCCATCGACAACCTCAGCCTGACACTGGAAGACGGAGATTTCGTTACGGTCATCGGAAGTAACGGTTCCGGAAAAAGTACGATGCTGAACCTGATCGCAGGTGTGTTTACTCCCGACTCCGGTACGATCATGCTCAATGATCACAACATCACCAATCTTCCGGAACATAAGCGTGCCAAATATCTGGGTCGTGTTTTCCAGGATCCCATGATGGGAACCGCCGCCACAATGGGCATCGATGAAAACCTTGCACTGGCCAATCGACGCGGCATGTCCCGCGGGCTCCGTCAGGGCATCTCTCATCTGGAACGGGAATTCTTCAAGGAAAAGCTTGCCGCTTTTGATCTGGGTCTGGAAGCACGTCTTACCACCAAGATCGGACTTCTGTCCGGAGGTCAGCGTCAGGCGATCACCCTGCTGATGGCATCACTTCAGAAACCGGATCTTCTCCTTCTGGACGAGCATACCGCCGCGTTGGACCCGAAGACCGCCGACAAAGTGCTGCAGCTGACCAACGAGATCGTACAGGAAGACAACCTTACCACTCTGATGGTCACTCACAACATGAAAAATGCCATTGAGTACGGCAACCGTCTGATCATGATGGATTCCGGTCGAATCGTTGTGGATATCAAAGGTGAAGAGAAGAAGGGTCTGACCGTTCAGGACCTGCTCCAGAAATTTGAGATCGACAACGACGCGATGCTCCTCGGTGATTGAACAAAATCATTGCAAAACCATAAAGCCACGCAGAACAAAGCAGTTTCTGCGTGGCATTTTTTCTATTCGTTGTATTCGGGCGTGGTTTTCAGATCCGTTTGTGTGTGATATCGCACATATTCTCTGGGTGTCACTCCGTAGATACGCCGGAATGCACGGAGGAATGTGGAGTAGTCCGTGAATCCGCTCTCTGCACCCGCCTTTTCCGCAGAGGATCCCTCCATCAGCTTCTGTGTGGACAGGATCAGCCTTTTCTGCAGAACGTACTGATGAATAGTGCAATTGGCAATTTCTTTGAATCGATGCATAAGCCAGCTTTTGCTTAGATAGAACTGCTCCGAGAGAGCCTCCACGGACAAATCCTCTGTCAGATTCTGATTCATGTACTGCAGGATCGCATCGATCCTCGGATCGGA
>CAJOQP010000060.1 GCA_905236515.1 uncultured Oscillospiraceae bacterium
AGGAGGTAATCGACATGAAACTTACACCGTTGGCAGACCGCGTTGTTCTGAAACAGGAAGAAGCGGAAACCAAGACTGCAGGAGGCATCTTCCTGGCAGCTTCCGCACAGGAGAAACCGGAGATCTACCAGGTCGTTGAAGTGGGCCCGGGCGGAAAAGTCGATGGCAATGAAGTGGAAATGACGGTTAAAGCCGGTCAGCAGGTTCTGGTTGGCAAGTATACCGGCACCAAGATCACGCTGGAAGGCACGGAATATACCATCGTGAAGCAGTCTGATATTCTGGCTGTTATTGAATAATCGCGTTACACAGAATATGGAGGTATGACAAATGGCAAAACAGATTATTTATGGCGAAGAAGCACGCAAAGCAATTGAGAGAGGCGTGGATCAGCTCGCCGATACCGTAAAAATCACCATGGGCCCCAAGGGCAGAAACGTGGTTCTGGATAAAAAGTACCTTTCCCCGCTGGTCACCAACGACGGTGTTACCATCGCCAAGGAGATCGAACTGGAAGATCCGTTTGAGAACATGGGCGCTCACCTGATCCAGGAAGCATCCACCAAAACGAACGACGATGCCGGTGACGGCACCACCACCGCTACCGTTCTGGCACAGGCCATCATCAAGGAAGGCCTGAAGAATCTGGCAGCAGGCGCCAACCCCATGGTCATGAAAAAGGGCATTGCCAAAGCTACCGAGACTGCTGTTGACACCATCAAGGCAAACTCCCAGCCGGTATCCGGCACCAAGGACATCGCCCGTGTCGGCGCCATCTCTTCCGGTGACGAGTTCATCGGCAACCTGATCGCAGAAGCAATGGACAAGGTTTCCCAGAGCGGCATCATCACCGTGGACGAGTCCAACACTGCCGAGACCTACAGCGAAGTCGTAAAGGGCATGCAGTTTGACCGCGGTTATCTGTCTCCTTACATGGTCACCGACAGTGAGAAGATGGAAGCAGTTCTGGACGATCCTCTGATCCTCATGACCGACCGCAAGATCACCAACATTCAGGAGATCCTGCCCCTTCTGGAAGAAGTTGTCAAAGCCGGCCGCAAGCTCCTCATCATTGCAGAAGATGTGGAAGCCGAGCCTCTGGCCACTCTGGTACTGAACAAACTGCGCGGCACCTTCAACTGTGTTGCCGTTAAGGCTCCCGGATTCGGCGACCGCCGCAAGGAGATGCTGCAGGATATCGCTACCGTTACCGGCGGCGAGGTTATTTCCGGGGATCTGGGCATGGAACTGAAAGACGCAACCGTCAGCCAGCTGGGTCAGGCCCGTCAGGTGGTAGTTTCCAAGGAATACACCACGATCGTGGACGGCGCCGGCAACAAAGCCGACATCGCAGATCGTGCCGCACAGGTCAAGAAGCTGCTGGAGACCAGCACTTCCGATTATGACAAGGATAAGCTGAAAGAGCGCCAGGCAAAACTGGCCGGCGGCGTTGCAGTCATCAAGGTCGGTGCAGCAACAGAGACCGAGATGAAGGAGAAGAAGCTCCGCATCGAAGATGCACTGAACGCTACCCGCGCTGCAGTGGAAGAAGGCATCGTGGCCGGCGGCGGTACGGCATATGTCCGCGCAGCCAAGGCAGCACTGGATCTGGCCAACACGCTGGAAGGCGATGAGAAGACCGGCGCCATGATCGTTGCCAACGCACTGAATGTTCCGGTACAGCAGATCGCAGCCAACGCAGGCGTACAGGGCGCAGTCGTCCTCAACGAAGTCAGCAACGGTGCTGTGAACTACGGATACGATGCAGCAAATGATACCTACGGCGACATGATCGAAAATGGTATCGTTGACCCGACCAAGGTCTGCCGCAGCGCTCTGGAGAATGCAGCTTCCGTAGCCGCCATGGTCCTCACCACCGAGAGCCTGGTAACCGACATTCCGGAACCGCCCGCACCCGTGGCAGCTCCCAATCCGGAAATGGGAATGTATTAATCCATAATGATTCAATGCCCTCGGGATCTTTCCCGGGGGCATTTTTGACCGAAGAACCCGTGATTTGAGCGTGATTTGCCCGTGGCATTATATTGTATTAGGGAAATCGATTTGATATAATATTGTTTCCCGAATGCAATATTCGAAATTGCTATGAAATGGAGGTGCGGGTCGATGAGCAGCAACAAGCAGCTGATGTCGGAACGAAGTGCACAGATGTATATCGTTTTTCTGATCATCTTCTGTATTGGGACCATTGTCGTCGGACAGTATGCGCTGGCCGCAGGCGAGGCGCTGGTCATTCTTGCACTGATTATTTATACCATCGTCAGCAGCCGGAGAAAGCGGAAGGAACTGGTGGAGTACATCGAATCCATCACCTATGATACGGAGACGGCGAAAAACAACACCTTCCAGAGCTTCCCGCTTCCGCTGGCGGTATTCCGTATGACGGATACCACCATCATATGGGGCAACCAGATGTTCTTTGATGTCACTGGTCTCACCGGAGCCAAGACCGGTCAGAAGATCAGTGCGCTGGCGCCGGAGTTCTCCGGGAAGTGGCTTCTGGAAGGGAAGAATCAGTACCCCAACCTGATCGAGATCAATGACCGCAAGTATCAGGTCAGCGGCAACCTCATCCGATCTGAAAAGGACGGACAGGTCAGCAACATGATGGGGATCAGCTACTGGCTGGATGTGACTGATTACGACAACATCCGTCTGGAATATGAGAAGACCCGTCCGGTGGTAGCCCTGCTGGTAGTGGACAACTACGAGGAGCTGATGAAAAATCAGGCAGACCGTGTGGTGTCCAGTCTCCGGGACGACCTGGATGATATGATCGTAGGCTGGAGCGAGGAATTCAACGGTCTGATCAAACGCATTACCCGCGAACGGTATCTGATGGTCTTCGAAGAGCAGTACATCAAAAAGATTATTGCCGAGAAGTTTTCCATCCTGGAAAAAGTACACTCCATTACCAATGCTTCCGGGATTCATGCGACACTGTCCATCGGCATCGGCCTGGACGGTGCCGGATATGCGGAGAATCATCAGTTTGCCAACATGGGTATCGAGATGGCGCTGTCCCGCGGAGGAGACCAGGCTGTACTGAAGAACCGGTTTAATTTTGATTTCTTCGGCGGACGCCGCGGCGGTGTGGAAACCCGAACCAAGGTCAAATCCCGCGTCATGGCAAACGCTCTGTCCGAACTGATCGGGGATGCATCCAAGGTCTATGTCATGGGACATAAGGCGGCAGACTACGACGCTGTCGGTGCGGCAGCGGCAGTGTGCTGTATCGCCAGGAAACAGGAGAAACCCTTCTATATCATTTCCAACATTCCCGAATCGCCGGCAGTGACGGTGATCGAGAAACTGAAGAAGGAACCATCCTACAAAAATGCCTTCATCGATGCGGAAGATGCCATCGTCCATGCTGACAGCAAGACACTCCTGGTGCTGGTGGATACCAACCGCCCGGAACAGGCGGAGGACAGCCGGCTGCTGGAAGCATGCCATCACGTTGCTGTTATCGATCATCACCGACGGGCTGCGACTTACGTTCAGAAACCGGATCTTTCCTATATCGAGCCCTATGCCTCTTCGGCATGTGAGCTGATGACGGAGATCCTTCAGGTAGTTACGGAACCGTCGGATCTGCTGACAACGGAAGCGGAAGCGATGCTCAGCGGCATCGTGCTGGATACCAAGAATTTCAATCTGCGTACCGGAGAGCGGACGTTTGACGCAGCGGCATTTCTCCGCCGGGCCGGAGCAGATCCTACGGAAGTGAAGATCCTCATGCAGACGGATCTTCCTCATACGGTGAAGAAATACCGGATCCTGCAGTCAGCGCATATGTACCGCGATGTGGCCATCGCAGCACCGAAGGTGCCGCAGGAGCGAGTCGTGGCGGCGCAGGCAGCGGATGAGCTGCTGAACGTTTCCGGGGTCAGTGCATCCATCGTGGCATACCCCAACGAAGCGGGAGTATATGTTTCCGCCCGTTCCATCGGGGATCTGAATGTCCAGCTGATCATGGAGAGCCTGGGCGGAGGCGGCAACCGCAATGCCGCAGCCTGCCAGATGGAGGGCGTGTCTATCGAACAGGCACTGGATAAGATCCATCAGGCCATCGATGAATACTTAGCGAGTTAAATAGAGTTTTAATATAGGAGTTAACGACATGAAAGTTATTTTCAATCAGGACGTCAAGGGCCAGGGAAAGAAAGGTGAACTGAAGGAAGTTTCCGACGGATACGCCAGAAATTACCTGCTGCCCCGCAAACTGGCTTCGGAAGCCACGGCGGACAATATCAACACCGCCCGGCTGAAAGAGAAAGCACGTCAGGCACAGATCGCTGCAGAACGTGCGGAAGCACAGGAGACGGCAAAGAAACTGGAATCTGTGAACCTGATCATCAAGGCGAAGGCCGGCCAGAACGGAAAACTGTTCGGTGCCGTCACCAGCCAGGAGATCAGCGAAGCACTGAAGGAACAGGCCGGTATCGAGATCGAGAAGAACAAGATCGTTCAGGGCGATCCCATCAAGGCTTATGGTTCCTATCAGGTCCGTGCCAAACTCGGGTACGAGATCTCGGGAAATGTCAACCTCACCGTCGTAGAAGGTTAAACTATACTCTGATTATGAAAGGGGGGGACCACCAGTGGATGAGATCCTCAACCGGCAGCTGCCCCACGATGATGCCGCAGAACAGGCGGTAATCGGTTCCATGCTGATCGACGACCTGTGCATCTCGGACGTAGTGGAAAAGGTCAGCAGTGCGGATTTCTACAGCACTCAGAATCGGGATATCTATGAGACCATTCATTACATGTTTTCCTACAACATGAAGGTGGATCCCATTACCGTGCTGGATCAGATGAAGAGCCGGGGAAAATACCGGAACAATATGGAGCAGTACATGGCGGAACTGATGCGGGTCACCCCCACCTCCGCCAACGTCATGGAGTACTGTGCCATTGTGAAGGACCGGGCACTGATGCGCAATCTGGTGCAGACGGCGGAAAAGATCAATGAGCTGGTGTATGAAGGATCCGGAGAAGCGGAAAACATGCTGGAATCCGCGGAACAGATGATCTATGCCCTGCGCCAGGGAAGAAACATCAACGGACTGATCCCCATCAGCACCATCATCAGCGAAGTCTATGAAGAAATGAGCAAAATGGGGGACGGGGAGAAGAAACTTCCCGGTCTGTCCACCGGATTTGCCGATATCGACCGGAGTACGCTGGGACTCAACCCCGGTGAACTGGTGATCCTGGCTGCTCGGCCTGCCATGGGAAAAACATCCATGGCACTGAATGTTGCACTCAATGCCGCCAAGACCTCCGGAAAGACCATTGCGGTATTCTCTCTGGAAATGAGCAGGGAGCAGATCGTAAACCGTTTCCTTTCCTTTGAGGGAATGGTGGATTCCAAGAAGCTGCTTACCGGTGACCTGAACGAACAGGAGTGGAGCCGTCTTGGACTGGCAGCTTCCACGCTGAGCCGTACGGACATCCGTATCGATGACAATCCGACCCTGTCCGTCGCAGACATGAATGCGCAGTGCCGTCGCGTGGACAACCTCGGGCTGGTGGTCATCGATTATCTGCAGCTGATGCAGTCCTCCGGAAGCGGACACCACTATTCCGGCGAGAGCCGGACGCAGGCCGTTTCGGATATGAGCCGTATGCTGAAGATCATGGCCAAGGAACTGAATGTGCCGGTGGTATGCCTGTCACAGCTCTCCCGTGCCAATGAGTCCCGTTCGGATAAACGGCCGCAGCTGTCGGATCTCCGCGAGTCGGGATCCATCGAGCAGGATGCCGATGTAGTCATCGGTCTGTACCGGGAGGCATACTACAATCAGGATGCGGAGAATCCCAACGAAGCGGAAGCCATTATCCTGAAGAACCGCAAGGGCGAGACCGGATCGATCCGGCTGAGCTGGCTGCCGGAGTACACCTGCTTTGCCAATCTGGACACTACTCACGAAGAGATATGAGCAGCCGCGTAGAGGAAATCCGAAAAGAGATCCCTTCCGGTGTCAGCATCGTCTGTGCCGTGTCCGGCGGAGTGGATTCCATGGTGCTTCTGCATTGCCTGTGGGAACACCGGGACGAATGGGGGATCCGGGTCTGTGCTGCTCATTTCGATCATCAGCTGAGAGGCCTGGAGTCTGCCCGGGACCGGACCTTTGTCCGGGACTGGTGTCAGGAACGGGAGATTCCGCTGAAGATCGGGTTCGGCGAAGTCCGGCAGAAAGCGAAAGCGGATCATATGGGTACGGAAGAGGCGGCCAGAGAAATGCGATATGCCTTTCTGGAACAGGCCCGGAAAGATCTGAAATGCGACTGGATCGTCACGGCGCACAATGCCGATGATCAGCTGGAGACCCAGCTGTTGAATCTGTGCCGCGGAAGCGGACTTCACGGTCTGTGCGGCATCCCTCCCCAAAGAGGCGTGATCCTTCGCCCGATGCTGGATGTCACCCGCAGCGAGATCCTCGACTATGCCAGCGAACACGGCATTCCATATGTGGAAGATCATACCAATGAGGAGGACGATTTTGCCCGAAACCGTATCCGGCATCACGTGCTGCCGGTCTTGAAAGGGATCAACTCCTCTGCGGTGGAAAACGCGGGCAACTGCGCCCGGCTTCTCCGCAGTGATGACGATTATCTGGAATCCCAGGCGGGAGAACTTCTCGCGCGGATCACCGATACCGGCGGAGCGCTGCAGCTGAACCGTCTGGAGGGAGTCCACGAGGCACTGGCCGGCCGCGTGCTGCGGCAATGGATCGGAAGCCCGCTGGATTACCGGAGCGTGAGCAGGATCCTGGAGCATACCGGTACCACGGAACGGCGCATCCTCGAAGTCCCCGGTTTTCAGCTGATACTGGAGCAGGGAAAGCTGTATCGAAAGACCTGCGAGGCGGCGGATCATCCGGACGTTCCCCTGGCAGAAGGGGTTACGGAGCTCCCTTCCAGAGACTGCATGATCACCGTGGAAACGATGACCATGCCGGAAGAAATTCATAGTTCGTTCAGTATTTTTTATCTGAAATATGACAATATTAACGGGAAGCTGATTTGTTCTTCCCGAAAGGACGGTGACCGCCTGAGGCTGAAAGCCCGGCAGTGCACCAAGAAACTGAAAGCATTATTTGAGGAAGCGGGCATGACCCAGTTCCAGAGGGAACAGGTGATCGTGATCCGTGATGAAAAACAGGTTCTGGCGGTGGAAGGATTCGGCGTATCGGAATGGGCGGAAGCACATCCCGGAGACCGGGCCCTGAAGATCACCATTCACCGGAACAGCAGCGACACAGGAGAGACCCAATGAACAGACCAATGGAACAGGATATTGAACGGATCCTGATCACAAAAGAAGAACTGGAAGAGAAAGTGGCGGAGATCGGAAGAAAGATCTCGGAAGACTATGCCGATGCCAAAGAGGACATCGTGTTTATCGGCGTTCTGAAGGGATGCTTCGTATTTATGGCAGACCTGATGCGTCACGTGACCATTCCATGCTGCATGGACTTCATGGCCGTCTCCTCCTATGGCAGCGGCACCACATCCTCCGGTGCAGTGGAGATCACCAAGGATCTGCGGGAGGATATCGGCGGAAAACATGTGATCTTCGTGGAAGATATCCTGGACTCCGGCGTGACGCTGCATTATCTGAAACAGTATCTGCAGGTGCGTGACCCTGCTTCCATCCGCATCGCCACTCTGATGGACAAACCGTCCCGCCGCAAGGCAGATGTCCATGCGGATTACTTTGCTTTTGAAGTGCCGGACGCATTCGTTGTGGGATACGGCCTGGACTATGATGAGAAATACAGGAATCTTCCGTATGTGGGTATTCTGAAACCGGAAGTCTATTCCTGAAATGATAATGAAACTCACCGGTGAAACATAACCGGACGAAGGAAGTGGTAGATTGAAAAAGCAGCCTAACAGAGCGAGAGACATAGGCTTCTATATCCTGATTATCGTGATCCTTATTGCAACGATCTTCTCCATGACGAAGACAACTTCGGAGGGAAAGGAATACACCTATTCGGATATATATCAGCTGTTTGCCAATGAGCAGGTGGAGTCTTTCTATGTAGAAGGAGAGAATCTGGTGCTGACCCTGAAGACGGATGCCAGTGAATCGGTGGAATCCAACAGTCCTCAGATCACGACCAACAAAGACGGCCAGGAGCAGCTGACTTATAAGCTGTACAGCTTTGCCGTATTCTATGAAGATTTTCATGAGATCGTTCAGCAGCAGTATGATGCCGGCATCCTGAAGAGCTATGATTATGATCAGGGCTGGCAGGCGCCGTGGTGGCTCAGCTTCCTTCCGTACCTGCTGGTTATGGGAGTGTTCATGGTACTTTGGTACGTCATGATGAACCGTGCCGGCGGTGGCGCCGGCGGCGTTGCCAAATTCTCCCGTGCACGTACCCGTATGGGCAGCGAGGAGAAGGATCAGAAGACTTTTGCCGATGTGGCAGGCTGTGACGAAGAGAAAGAAGAACTCCAGGAGATCGTCGGATTCCTGAAGAATCCCAGAGCATACACGGCAATGGGAGCCAGGATCCCCAAAGGCGTCCTTCTGGTAGGCCCTCCGGGAACCGGTAAGACTCTGATCGCCAAGGCAGTGGCAGGAGAGGCAGGAGTTCAGTTCCTCTCCATCTCCGGCTCGGACTTTGTAGAGCTGTATGTCGGCGTTGGTGCCGGCCGTGTCCGCGACCTGTTTGAACAGGCCAAGAAAGTTGCTCCCGCCATCATCTTTATCGATGAGATCGATGCCGTGGGACGCCAGCGAGGCTCCGGTCTCGGCGGCGGCCATGACGAAAGAGAGCAGACCCTCAACCAGCTGCTGGTGGAAATGGACGGTTTCGGCAACAACGAAGGCGTCATCGTGATGGCGGCAACAAACCGTGCGGATATTCTGGATAACGCACTGCTGCGCCCGGGTCGTTTTGACCGTCAGGTCTATGTGGGACTGCCCGATATCCGCGGCAGAGAAGCGATCCTGAAGGTCCATTCCCGCGGCAAACAGCTGGGAGACGACGTGGATCTCAACAGCATCGCCAAAGGTACACCGGGATTCTCCGGCGCGGATCTGGAAAACCTGCTGAACGAGGCGGCCATCATGGCGGTGCGCCGCAACCATCGTTTCATCATGCAGGAAGATATCGATGAGGCGATCCTGAAAGTGTCCATGGGTCCGGAAAAGAAGAGCAAGAAGATGTCCGAACGTGCCCGCAGGCTGACGGCTTATCACGAATCCGGTCATGCGGTCGTGAGCCGGTTTCTGGAGCATGTGGATCCGGTGCATTATATTACGATCATTCCCCGCGGTCCTGCCGGCGGATTTACGCTGTACCGCCCGGATGAGGATCTGGAGAACTTCCAGTCCCGCAGCGAGATGTATGAGAGCATCGTCATGTCACTGGGCGGACGGATCGCGGAAAAACTGTTCCTGGATGATATTTCCACCGGTGCTTCCGGAGACATCCAGCAGGCCACGTCTACGGCGAGGAACATGGTCATGCGTTATGGTATGTCCGAGCGCCTCGGACCCATCCTGTATGACAGTTCCGATCACTCCATCTTTATCGGACGTGATTTTGGTACCACCAAGAGCTATTCCGAAGAGACGGCAGCCGCTATCGATGAGGAAGTAAAGAAGATCTTCGATCAGGCCACGGCGGACTGCGAAAAGATC
The DNA here is from genome assembly GCA_905236515.1 of uncultured Oscillospiraceae bacterium. GTDB lineage: Bacteria > Bacillota > Clostridia > Oscillospirales > Oscillospiraceae > UBA2922. The sequence continues at coordinate 9,695 of CAJOQP010000060.1, forward strand.
CTGACGGAACACCGCAAGGAACTGACGGATATCGCGGAGTATCTCCTTGTCCATGAGACCATGGAGAGAGATGAGTTCGACTACTACTTTGAGCATGGCGAGTTCATGCCGGTAAAGAAACCCGAACCGGTAAGAGATCATACCATTGAACCGCCTGCAAGGCACATCTCCATGGATTTCGGCAGTGAGCCGGAAACCAGTCCGGAGGAATCGGAACCGGCGGAAGAACCGAAACCCGCTGAGGGATCGGTGGAACCGGAAGAGACGAAACCGGAAGAACCGGCGGCTCCGGCGGAAGATGTTCCGGAGACTCCTGCGGAGGAGAAACCGGAATCGGACGAAGAATAAGAAATAATGGGCGGCCGGAAGGCCGCCCGTTTTTGCGGAAGAAAGAGGAGAAGACGATATGATCACCATTACGAGGGAGCCGTATGGCCAGACACTGCAGGGTGAAGAGGTCGCCTGTTTCCATATGGGAAACTCCAACGGTATGACGGTGGATGTTCTGGAATACGGAAGCACTGTCCGGTCCATCTGCGTCCCTTCTGGAAACGGGAGGACCGTGGATGTCGTTCTGGGCTATGACCGGCTTTCGGACTACGAAAAAGGAACTTGTGTATTCGGTGCAGTGGTAGGTCGCTATGCAAACCGCATCCGAAACGGGGAGGTCACTCTCTCCGGAAAGCGCTACCAGATGGAAAAGAATAACGGAAGCCATCATCTTCACGGATGCTTCTCCCACCGTGTGTTCTCTGGGACGGTGAGGGACGATGCCGTGGAGCTGACTTATCGGAGCCCTGACGGGGAAGACGGCCTTCCCGGAACTCTTACGGTGACGGTGAAATACCGGCTGGATGAGGAGAACGGGCTTCATATCGAATACAACGCAGAAACGGATCATGAGACGTTCCTCAATCTGACCAATCACAGTTATTTCAATCTGAACGGCTTCGGGATTGTTCTGGGACACCGGCTTCGGATCGATTCGGACTTCTATACGGAAGCGGATCCGGAACTGCTTCCCACAGGCCGGATCCTGCCGGTGGAAGGGACTCTGATGGATTTCCGTCAGGAAAAACTCATCGGCAAGGGCCTGATGAATCCCGATAATGTCCTCCGCATGGCAGGCGGATATGACCATAATTACATTGTAAACGGGCCGACGCATGAGCTCCGGTTTGCTGCCCGCGCGCGGGGAGAAGTCAGCGGGATCGCCATGGAGTGCTGGACGACTCAGCCGGGAGTGCAGTTCTATACCGGTAACTACATCCATGAAGATGCCGCTCGGTTCGGGAAAAAGGGCGCCCGTTATCCCCGGCACGGAGGATTCTGTCTTGAGACCCAGCATTATCCGGACAGTCCGCACTTTCCGGACTTTCCCAGCACGGTCCTCTCTCCCGGAGACCGCTTCCATGAGGAAACCGTGTACCGGTTCTTCCCGGGGAGATGATCCGGCAGAATCGCGGATAAAACAACAGTTGAGAAAGTGACCGTAATTCGCTATAATTTCAATCGCACTGAAAATGAACGGTAATATTTATCATATCGAGGAAGGAGAAACCGAACGCGGAAATGATGATCCGTTTCGGTGAAATATTATGAAACTAGGCATCGTGGGACTTCCCAATGTAGGAAAATCCACTTTATTCAATGCGATCACCAACGCCGGTGCAGAAGCGGCAAACTATCCTTTCTGTACCATCGAGCCCAATGTGGGCATGGTGACGGTGCCGGATGCAAGACTGGATTATCTGGCAGACATGTATCATCCGAAGAAGAAAACACACGCTGTCATCGAGTTTGTGGACATTGCCGGACTGGTGAAAGGCGCATCCAAGGGAGAAGGACTTGGAAACAAATTCCTGGATAATATCCGGGCAACGGATGCCATCGTTCATGTGGTACGCTGCTTCGATGATGAGAACGTGATCCACGTGGAAGGTTCCACGGATCCCAAACGGGATGTGGAGACCATCGATCTGGAACTCATCATGTCCGATATGGAACTGGTGGGACGACGCATCGAAAAGGCGGAAAAAGCCGGGAAGAGCGGAGACAAGAAGGCCCGTCATGAAGCGGAACTGTTTCACGCACTGAAGGAACATCTGGACGAAGGAAAATCCGCCCGCACGTTCGAATGCAGTGAAGATGATGCCGCATTCCTGAAGACCTGTGACCTGCTTACCACAAAGCCCATCATCTATGCGGCGAACCTGGACGAAGGCGGGATCACGGATCTGGAGGGGAATGCCTATTATCAGGTCCTGAAGGGGATTGCGGAAGCGGAAGGCGCTCAGGTCCTTCCCATCAGCGCACGCACCGAGGCGGAACTTGCCGCCATGGATCCGGAAGACCGGCAGATGTTTCTGGAAGATCTGGGACTGGAGCAATCCGGTCTGGACCGCATGATCCAGTGCTCCTACACACTGCTGGGGCTGATCTCTTTCCTGACCTGCGGCGAAGATGAATGCCGTGCATGGACCATCAAAAACGGGACCAAGGCACCGCAGGCAGCCGGAAAAATCCATTCCGATTTCGAACGGGGATTTATCCGGGCCGAGATCGTTGCCTTTGAAGATCTGAAAAACTGCGGCAGCATGGCGGCTGCCAGAGAGAAGGGTCTGATCCGTTCCGAGGGCAAGGAATATGTCATGAAGGACGGGGACGTCACATTGTTTCGATTTAACGTATGAAATTATTGGACTGAGGCGAAAATTCGTCTCAGTCCAATATAATTTTAGCGATTTAAAGTAAAAATTCAACTTGGTAAAGTGCAATTAGCACAAAAGACTCAAAATATTGTTAATAAAATAGCCAAAAGCTGTTTTTCTGCGGTTATTTCCGTTGCATTTAAAGTCTTGTGTGTTAGAATAAGGTTACAAAAGTGTGCATATTTTGAGCACAGTTATAAAGCAAAAATTTTTTATGGGAGATGACGCAATGGAAAGACAATTCAAATCCATGGACGGCAACACTGCTGCTGCCCATGTGTCTTACGCATTTACGGAAGTCGCGGCAATTTACCCGATTACCCCGTCCAGCCCGATGGCAGACTACGTTGATCAGTGGTCTGCACAGGGAAGAGAGAACATTTTCGGTTCTAAAGTAAAGGTTCAGGAAATGCAGGCGGAATCCGGTGCAGCCGGTGCAGTTCACGGTTCTCTGAACGCTGGTGCACTGACTACCACTTACACTGCATCTCAGGGACTTCTGCTGATGATCCCGAACATGTACAAAATCGCAGGCGAGCTGCTCCCCGGCGTGTTCCACGTTTCCGCTCGTGCCCTGGCAAGCCACACTCTGTCCATCTTCGGCGATCAGTCCGACGTTATGGCATGCCGTCAGACCGGTTTCGCAATGCTCTGCGAGACCAGCGTACAGGAAATCATGGATCTGGCTCCGGTTGCTCACCTTGCAGCAATCAAAGGCAGAGTTCCGTTCATCAACTTCTTCGACGGATTCCGTACTTCTCACGAGATCCAGAAGGTTGCTGTCTGGGATTACAAGGATCTGGCTGACATGGTCGATATGGATGCAGTCAATGAGTTCCGCGCTCGCGCACTGAACTCCAACCATCCCACCATGCGCGGTTCTCACGAGAATGGCGACATTTTCTTCCAGAACCGTGAAGCTTCCAACAAGTACTACGATGCAATCCCCGAGATCGTTGAGGATTACATGAACCAGATCAATGCCAAACTCGGCACTGACTACAAACTGTTCAACTACTACGGCGCACCCGATGCTGACCGCGTGATCATCACCATGGGCTCCCTCTGCGACGTTGCAGAAGAAGTTATCGATTACCTGAATGCACAGGGTGAAAAAGTCGGTATCGTCAAGGTCCGTCTGTATCGTCCGTTCCGTGCTGACAAGCTCATTGAGGCCATTCCGGAAACTGCCAAGAAGATTGCAGTTATGGACCGCACCAAAGAGCCCGGCGCACAGGGAGAGCCTCTGTATCTGGATGTTGTTACCGCTCTGGCAAACGCCGGCAAGAATGACGTCACCGTCATCGGCGGCCGTTACGGTCTGGGCAGCAAGGATACTCCTCCTGCCAGCGTGTTTGCAGTTTACAACGAGCTCAAGAAAGCAGAGCCCAAGAAGACCTTCACCGTAGGTATCGTGGACGACGTGACGGGACTGTCTCTGGAAGAGGAAGCAGCACCCAGCACTGCAGCACCCGGCACCATCGAGTGCAAATTCTGGGGTCTCGGCGGCGACGGCACTGTTGGCGCCAACAAGAACTCCATCAAGATCATCGGCGACCATACCGACAAGTATGTTCAGGCTTACTTCCAGTATGACTCCAAGAAGACCGGCGGCGTCACTGTCAGCCATCTGCGCTTCGGCGACAACCCGATCAAGAGCCCGTACTACGTAACCAAGGCTGACTTCGTGGCATGCCATGTTCCGGCATACATCACCAAGGGATTCCCCATTGTTCGTGACGTAAAGCCCGGCGGAACCTTCCTGATCAACTGCCAGTGGAGCCTGGATGAGCTGTCCGAGCATCTGGATGCTGCCTCCAAGCGCTACATTGCAAAGAACAACATCAATCTCTACACCATCAATGCTATCGATCTGGCTATCGAGATCGGCATGGGCAAGAGAACCAATACCATCCTTCAGTCCGCATTCTTCTCCCTGGCAAAAGTTCTGCCGGAAGCTGATGCACTGAAGTACATGAAAGACGCAGCAACCAAGTCCTACCTGAAGAAGGGCCAGGATATCGTCGACATGAACCACAAGGCTATCGATGCCGGCGCAACGGCCTATCAGAAGGTCGAAGTTCCCGCTGACTGGGCTGACGCTGTTGATACCAAGAAAGAAGTCGCTCTGGAAGGCCGCGACGCCACCGTGAAGATGGTCAAGACCATCCTCCAGCCGGTCAACCTGATGGACGGCGATTCTCTGCCGGTATCCGCATTCGTCGATCATGCAGACGGTACCTTCGAGCTCGGTGCTTCCGCATACGAGAAACGCGGTGTATCCGCATTCGTTCCCGAGTGGAAAGCCGAGACCTGTGTACAGTGCAACAAGTGTGCATTTGTCTGCCCGCACGCCACCATCCGTCCCTTCGCACTGACCGAAGAGGAAGCTGCCAATGCTCCTGAGGGTGCACCGCTCGTCGACCACAAGATGAGCAAGGGTAAATATAAATTTATCCAGGCAATCTCCCCGCTGGACTGCATGGGATGCGGCGTCTGCGCCAATGTCTGCCCGACCAAGTCTCTGACCATGGTCTCCCTGGACAGCCAGGCTGCAAAACAGCCCATCTTTGACTACATGGTCAAAGAGGTCTCCAAGAAAGAAGATCTGGCAAGCGATGCAAACGTCATTGCTTCTCAGTACAACCAGCCGTACCTCGAGTTCTCCGGTTCCTGCGCAGGCTGTGCCGAGACCAGCTATGCTCGCCTCGTAACTCAGCTGTTCGGTGATCATATGATCATCTCCAACGCTACCGGTTGTTCCTCCATCTGGGGCGGCCCGGCTGCAACTTCCCCGTACACCGTCGACAAGAACGGTCACGGTCCTGCATGGGCAAACTCCCTGTTTGAGGATAACGCAGAGCACGGCCTCGGCATGTACCTCGGCCAGAAGAAGATCCGCGATGATCTGAAAGCTTCCGTGGAATACATTGCTGAGAACTCCAAGAGCGAAGCAAAAGTTGCTGCAGCAAAAGAGTATCTGGCAACTTATGATGACGGCAAAGCCAACCAGGCAGCCACCAAGAAGTTCCTCGAAGTCATGGAAGCAGAACCCTGCGACTGCGAGAACTACAAGAAGATCATGGCCGGCAAGGATTACCTGAACAAGAAATCCTGCTGGATCTTCGGCGGCGACGGCTGGGCATTCGATATCGGCTACGGCGGTGTCGACCACGTTCTGGCCAGCGGTGAAGATGTCAACGTCTTCGTATTCAACACCGAGGTTTACTCCAACACCGGCGGACAGGCTTCCAAGGCTTCCAACATCGGTCAGGTCGCACAGTTTGCGGCAGCCGGTAAGGAAACCAAGTCCAAGTCCCTCGCCGAGATGGCAATGACCTATGGTTACGTTTACGTAGCACAGATCGCCATGGGCGCTGATCAGAACCAGACCCTGAAAGCTATCCGCGAAGCAGAAGCTTACCACGGACCGTCTCTGATCATCGGTTACTCTCCCTGCGAGATGCACTCCATCAAGGGCGGCATGACCAACTGCCAGGGCGAGATGAAGAAAGCAGTCGACTGCGGTTACTGGAACCTCTTCCGTTACAATCCTGCTGCTGAGGGTGCCAAGTTCACTCTGGACAGCAGAGAGCCGAAGGACGGTTACCGTGAGTTCCTGATGAATGAGGCTCGTTACAGCCGTCTGACTCGTGAGTTCCCGGAGAGAGCCGAAGGCCTCTTCACGAAGAACGAGGAGAACGCAAAAGAGAGATACGATCACCTCATGAAGCTCATCGAGCTCTACAAATAAGAAGATTATCCTCGGATAAATATTCTCTTATAAAACACGGAACAGCACATCTTCGGGTGTGCTGTTCTTCTTTCCATTTTGGCGGTTGACATGGAAAAACCCAAGTGATACTATGTGGCTACAGTGAAAAGCGATGACGGAGAAACGAACGGAAAACCGTGCTTTCAGAGAGCTGCATCCAGGCTGAGAATGCGGCAGGACGGCCCGCAAGGAACCCCTCCCGAGCTGATATTCCGAACCGATCAGTAAGAATATCCGTGATGACACGTTACGTCGTTTCCAATGAAGTGAAAAACCAAGGTGGAACCGTGCAAGTTACTGCACCCTTGACCGTATCGTCAAGGGTGTTTTATTTTTGGAAAGAGGTCGAAACAAATGGATGAAGCAAAGAAATATACGTTTGAAAATCCGGAATACCGGAAACGTTACTGGCATACGAGCTCCCACATCATGGCTCAGGCAGTCAAACGCCTGTGGCCGGAGGTGAAACTCGCTATCGGTCCTTCTATTGCGGAAGGATGGTATTACGATCTGTACGCTCCCTTCGCATTCACTCCGGAACACATGGAGCAGATCGAAGCGGAGATGAAGAAAATCATCAAGGAGAAACTGCCGCTGGAGAGGTTTGAACTGCCGAGAGAAGAGGCACTGGAGTTCATGAAGGACGAACCCTTCAAAGTGGAACTGATCAACGATCTTCCCGAAGACGAAGCTATCAGCTTCTACCGTCAGGGAGAGTTTACGGACCTCTGTGCCGGCCCTCACGTGGATTCCACCGGCCGGATCAAAGCCAACGCCTTCAAACTGACGGCATGCAACGCCTCCTACTGGCGCGGCGATTCCAACCGGGAATCCCTGCAGCGTATCTACGGCATCGGCTTCCCCAAGAAGGATGAACTGGATGCCTATCTGCAGCGTATTGAAGAGGCCAAGAAGCGGGATCACCGCCGACTTGGACGGGAACTTGGCCTGTATGCATTCCGGGATGAGGCTCCCGGCATGCCCTTCTACCTGCCGAAGGGAATGGTCCTGAGAAACACTCTGCTGGATTACTGGCATGAGATGCATGACAAGTGGGATTATGTGGAGATCTCCACGCCGCAGATCATGAAACGTTCCCTGTGGGAGACATCCGGTCACTGGGATCACTACAAAGACAATATGTATACAACGGTCATCGATGAAGAGGACTTCGCCATCAAGCCCATGAACTGCCCGGGAACCATCCTGGTGTATGATCTGGAGCCCCATTCCTACCGCGACCTGCCGATGCGCTGTGCGGAGCTGGGTAAAGTGCACCGCCATGAAATGTCCGGTGCTCTGCACGGCATGTTCCGTGTCCGTGCGTTCACACAGGATGATGCCCATATCCTGCTGGCTCCGGAACAGATTCAGGACGAAGTCGTCCGCATTACGAAACTGGTGGACGAAGTCTATGAGAAATTCGGACTTCCGTATCATATCGAACTGTCCACCATGCCGGAAGATCATATCGGCACGAAAGAAGACTGGGATGTTGCAACTGCTGCACTGGCCGATGCCATCACCAGTATCGGCAAGGAATATATTATCAACGAAGGCGACGGTGCTTTCTATGGACCGAAACTGGACTTCCATGTACAGGATTCTCTGGGACGCACCTGGCAGTGCGGTACCATCCAGTTGGATTACCAGCTGCCCGGACGATTTGATCTGGAATACACCGGATCCGATGGTGAGAAGCATACTCCGGTGATGATCCACCGTGTGGTATTCGGCTCCGTGGAACGTTTCCTCGGAATCATTACCGAACATTTCGGCGGAGCATTTCCCGTTTGGCTGGCTCCGGTCCAGGTGCGAGTCATGAATATTACGGACCGTTCCGCAGAATATGCCGAGAATGTGGTCGCAAAGCTGAAAGCACAGGGCGTTCGCGCAGAAGTAGATCTCCGCAATGAAAAGATCGGGTATAAGATCCGCGAAGCACAGGGACAGAAGATCCCCTATATGCTGGTTGTCGGCGACAAGGAAGTGGAGAATGGCACAGTTTCCGTCCGCACCAGAAGCGGCGG
>CAJOQP010000061.1 GCA_905236515.1 uncultured Oscillospiraceae bacterium
CATGCAGAATGTCTGGTGCGGATACTACGACGGCAACACAAAATCAAAACGGGTACAGGAAAAATGCGGTTTCCGCTATCAGTGGACCACGAAGGATGTTGATGTCCCGCTGATGCATGAGAAACGTACCGGCCACGTGAACCTGATGACGAAAGACAGCTGGATCTGGAGCCGGCTTTATGAGGCTGCAAAGTCGGTACAGAACGAGAGGAAGATCTCTGAGTATGTGGAGGCCGGCGGTGTGGCGGCGGCCATTCTTTCGGCATCCGGCAGAATTTATACCGGTGTCTGCGTCGATACCTGTTCTTCATTGGGCATCTGTGCCGAGCGGAACGCCATTTTCAATATGCTGACGAACGGGGAGCAGGAAATCCGCAAGGTGCTCGCCATCATGCCTGACGGAAAAATCGGCGCGCCATGCGGTGCCTGCCGGGAACTGATGGTGCAGCTGATGCCGAAGACGTACAGGGATATTGAAATCATGCTGGATCATGAAAGCGAACAGGTCATAACGCTCGGTGAACTGACTCCGAATTGGTGGATCGGAGGAAGATGAGGATGAAGACAGTCGATATACAGGGCATCACCCATATTGAACCGGTGCCTGACGGAACGTCCGAATGGTATTACGGGATCAGTTATGAGCATGGGGATCTGTACGAAGCGGAGGAAGTGTTTCGTGCGGGCGAAACGGTGAAAGGGAATACTGTGTGCCTGATCCATTATCCGGATGGAGAGGTCTTCTGGCCGGTTCCGAAGAAGACCGGGACCTGTTCGGAAAAGCCGGTCTTCCTGGATGAACGGATCTATCTCCTGAATGTGGATTTCCAAAGCGGGCAGATTTGCATTTTCCGCTTTGACTGTGGGAGCCATGAAGCGGAGCTGTTCAAGGAACTGCCGCTCAGTGCCGTAAAAAGCTGCTATAATCTGCAGCTGCACAGTTCTCCCCTTTCGCTCACACGGCAGGGAGAGGAAGGCGTGTTTGAGATCATCTGGCCGGAGCGGGTCAGCTTTGCATTGGAACCGCATGAAAGTTTCTTTCTGCGGGACGGGGAGAATCTGTATTTCAGCAAATGGTATGAGACGGGCGAAGGGCCGGATTACCGGTACTGGGAAGAGACGGTGATCCGTGATCTTAAGGGAAATCTTCTGGAGACTCTTCCGGGGGATGTCCGGATCATGCCGAACGGGGAAATGTGGTATTTGAAGTGATGAACGCGTGCCGATCGGAGGAATGATCGAATGTGCTGCAGATACTGGGCTGAAGAGTCTCCTGAACTCAGGGAGATCGTGGAAGAAATGAACCGCTCGCCGCTCGTTGAGAAATGGCAGAAAACGACGGCGGTCAAAAGCTACGGCGAGATCCGTCCGACGGATGTGGTGCCGGTCATCGCGCCGAACCGGAAGGGCGAAAGGGCTGTCTATCCCATGAAGTGGGGATATTCCGGAAGAACGCTGCTTCTGAATGCCCGTATGGAGACAGCGGCAGAAAAACCGACCTTCCGGGACGACTGGGCAAGGCATCGCTGCATCGTGCCGGCCTCCTGGTACTTCGAGTGGGAGCACCTTCCGGGAAAGGACGGCAGGAAGCGTACCGGCGACAAATATATGATCCAGCCGAAGGATTCTGCTGTGACCTGGCTGTGCGGCCTCTACCGGATCGAGAACGGCATGCCGGTGTTCGTGGTCCTGACACGGGAGCCCGGAGAAGAGATCCGGTTCATCCATGACCGGATGCCTCTCATTATGCCGGATAAGCTGGTGAACGAATGGATTCGGCCGGGAGCAAGGCCGGAAGAATTGCTTCCCCATGCGCTGACAGAGATGGTCTTTGAGAAGGTACAGTAACCGGATGATTGAAGGCTAAAGTGTGAATTTTGAAAAGATGCGATAACCGGAAAGTTGAAGCCCGGAGCAGTATACAATTGGTGAAAATAGAAAATTCGGGATACTTTTTGGCGGGGTGTCGGTCTTGACCGACATCCCGCTTTGTAATGCGAGATTTTTCTTGCATATCGAATACATGTTTGGTA